>CAISZN010000086.1 GCA_903889985.1 uncultured Hyphomicrobiales bacterium
CCTCTCCCGCCAGCGGGAGAGGGAGCATGCGAGCCTTGCTGTTGCTTTAGCGCTTCTCACCGGCCCAGTCGGCCTTGGTCTTCGCCTTGAAGTCCTGGAACCGCTGCTCACGGATCGCCGCGCGCATGCCCGCCATAAGCGACTGGTAATAGGCAAGGTTCACCCAGGTCAGCAGCATCATGCCGAGGATCTCTCCCGACTTCACAAGGTGATGCAGATAGGCCCGCGAATAGTCGCGAGCAGCGGGGCAATCCGACTCTGCATCCAGCGGCCGTGGATCGGTCGCATGCACCGCATTTCGCAGGTTCATCCGCCCAAAGCGGGTATAGGCAAGCCCATGCCGCCCGGCGCGGGTCGGCATCACGCAGTCGAACATGTCCACCCCGCGCGAGACGGATTCGATGAGGTCGTCGGGCGTGCCAACGCCCATCAGATAGCGCGGCTTGTTGGCGGGCAGATGCGGCTCGACCGTCTCGATCATGTCGAGCATCACATCCTGCGGCTCACCCACCGCAAGCCCGCCAATCGCATAGCCCGGAAAATCCATGCCCGCGAGCGCCTGCGCGCTCTCGACACGCAGCGGCTTCACCGCACCGCCCTGTACGATGCCAAACACAGCCTGCCCCGGCCCGCCGGCAAAGGCCTTGCGCGAGCGCTCGGCCCAGCGCAGCGACAGGCGCATGGCACGCTCGGCTTCAGCATCCGAGCAGGGCAGCTTCACGCATTCGTCGAACTGCATCTGGATGTCGGAGCCCAACAATTGCTGGATCTCCATGCTGCGCTCGGGCGTCAGCACATGGCGCGAGCCATCGATGTGGGACTGGAATGTCACCCCGTTCTCATCGAGCTTGCGCAGCTGCGCGAGCGACATGACCTGAAAGCCGCCGCTGTCGGTGAGGATGGGATGCGGCCAGTTCATGAACTTGTGCAGGCCGCCAAGCTCCGCCACCCGCTCGGCACCGGGGCGCAGCATGAGGTGATAGGTATTGCCCAGCACCACATCGGCGCCCAGTTCACGCACCTGCCCGGGATACATGGCCTTGACGGTCGCAGCCGTGCCCACCGGCATGAAGGCCGGCGTGCGGATCTCGCCCCGCGGCATGCTGATTGCGCCCGTGCGGGCTGAGCCATCGGTGGCGGCGACAGAAAAGGAGAAACGGTCAGTCATGGGCGCATCCCTAGCGGATGTGGACCTGCATTCCTAGGCTCTGGCCTCAGGCCGTCTCACCAAACAGCAGGCAGGCATCGCCATAGGAGTAGAAGCGGTAACCGCCCGCGATGGCGTGCTCATAGGCTGCCCGCATCCGCTCCAGCCCTGAGAAGGCGGAGACCAGCATGAAAAGCGTCGAGCGCGGCAGGTGGAAATTGGTGAGCAGGATGTCGATTGCCCGGAACCGATAGCCCGGCGTGATGAAGATCGATGTATCGCCCGCGAAGGGTCGCACCACGCGATCCTCACCCGTGGCGCTTTCCAGAATTCGCAGGCTCGTCGTGCCAACACTGACAATGCGGCCGCCCCGTGCACGGGCTTCATTCAGGGCATCGGCAACGGCCGGCGTCACCACCCCATATTCCGCATGCATGCGATGGTTCTCGGTGTCATCGGCCTTCACGGGCAGGAAGGTCCCCGCCCCCACATGCAGCGTCACACGCTGCAGGCCAATGCCATGGGCCTCGAGCGAGGCCACCAGCTCCGGTGTGAAATGCAGCCCTGCCGTAGGTGCCGCCACGGCGCCGAGTTCGCGTGCGAACAGCGTCTGATAGTCGTCGGAATCCTTCTCGTCCTCGCCGCGCTTGGAAGCGATGTAGGGCGGCAGCGGCATGTGGCCGAGGCGCATGATCGCTTCATCCAGCGCAGGCCCGCTGAGATTGAAGCCGAGCAAAACTTCGCCCTCGATGCCGCGTTCCACGACGTCTGCGCTGAGGGCTTCGATCATGCAGACCGCGCTCTCCGATCCTTCGGAGAAGTCGATGCGCTCACCCTGCGCGAGGCGCTTGAAGGGCCGAGCGAAGGCGCGCCACTGGTTGTCGCCCTCGCGCTTGTGAAGCGTCACTTCGATGCGCGCCACTGCCTCGCCACGGCGGCGGATGCCGGAGAGGCGTGCCGGAATGACGCGTGTATCGTTGGCAACAACCACATCGCCAGGCCGCAGCAGGCTCGCAAGGTCGCGCACGATGCGATCCCCGAAGTCCCCCGCACGCGGCACGGCAAGCAGCCGTGCACTGTCGCGCGGCTCCGCCGGACGCAGCGCAATGCGCTCTTCTGGAAGATGGAAGTCGAAGAGATCGACGCGCATGGGATCTTTTCAAACAAGGCCGAAGCCTCAGCTAATCCCTCTCCCCGCTGGCGGGGAGAGGGCTGGGGTGGGGGGGGGAAGTCAATTCAGCTGCTCACGAGCGAGATCTCGCTTGGCTGAAAGACCCTCACCCTGCCCCTCTCCCGCGCACGGGAGATGGAACGCGCACCGAGACCGGGTCTCAGCTCAGCTTGGCAGACACGATCTTGTCGGGATCGCGCACGGGCTCGCCGCGCTTGATCTTGTCGACATTTTCCATGCCCGAGGTCACTTCGCCCCACACCGTGTACTGGCGGTTGAGGAAGCTGGCGTCGTCGAAGCAGATGAAGAACTGCGAATTGGCGCTGTCCGGGTTGGACGAACGGGCCATGGAGCAGGTGCCGCGCACATGCGGGGCCGCGTTGAACTCCTGCTTCAGGTTTGGATAGCTCGAGCCACCGGTGCCGGTGCCATGGGGGCAGCCGGTCTGGGCCATGAAGCCATCGATCACGCGATGGAACACGATGCCATCATAGAAGCCCTCGCCCACCAGCTTCTTGATATGGGCGACGTGGTTGGGCGCTAGGTCCGGGCGCATGCGAATGACGACAGGGCCCTTCGTCGTCTCGAGTGTGAGAGTGTTGCCTTCATCCGCCATGGCGGTCTCCTTGGGGTTGGGTGGTGGACTGGCGCTCCGCGATGAAGCGGATCGCAAATGGGTAGCCTGCTATACCCGCCCCGAGGGAGGCGGTAAACCGCAGGGGCTGGCAGTCGGCCAGAGCTGATTTCATGGATGTGATCACGCCCTCCCGCTCGTCCGGCGGTGCCGCCACATAGGTGATGCGCGGCTCGCCGATCACCCGCCCCGTCTTGCTGAACTGCATGCGCAGGGTGATTTCGGCGGGCGGTCCCTCGAAATGCGGCGGGTTCCAGCAGGCGGCGATCCGCCGGGCCACATCCCGGGGCCGGCCAAGCTCCACATCAGCGCCCGGCGCAGCCTCGCTGCCCTGAACCAGCGTCATGGTGAAGCCCGATGGCAAGGGTGCCATGGGCTCCGCTTCTGGCAGCAACGGATAGGGCGCATGTGGTGAGCGCGGATGGTGCTGGATACCATCCGAGCCGAACAGAAGGCGCCGATGCTGAAACTGATCGGCCTGCACGGGCGTCCGGCCAAAGGTGAGGGTAACGGCGAGCGCCAAGGCATAGCCAAAGGACCGCGAGCCGCCGACCATGGTCAGGTCTTGTCTGTTGCCAGACGCACCTTCAGCATCTTGTCGGGATCGCGCACGCTGCCGTTCTGCGCCTGATCGCCCTTCTTGATCTTGTCGACGAGATCCATGCCGGACACGACCTCACCGAAGACCGTGTACTGGCCATTCAGGAACGAGGCATCGCCGAAGCAGATGAAGAACTGAGAATTGGCGCTGTCGGGCAACTGGCTGCGCGCCATGCCAAGCGTCCCGCGCCGGAAGGGCGTCTGGGTGAATTCGGCCTTGATGTTGGGCAACTTGGAGCTACCCGTGCCCGTGCCCGTCGGATCGCCCGTCTGGGCCATGAAGCCCGCGATCACGCGATGAAACACGATGCCGTCGTAGAAATGCTGCTTGGCCAGCGTCTTGATCTGCGCCACATGCAGCGGTGCAATGTCTGGCCGCAGGCGGACGGTGACGCGACCGTCCTTGAGGTCAATATAGAGCGTGTTCTCGAGGTCTGCGGTCTGGGCCAGTGCAGGCACGGCAGCCATCAGCGGCAATCCGGCAATCAGCGTGCGACGGTCAATCGTCATCTTGGTTTCCTTCCTTGAACTGAATCTTGTGTCAGGTGCGTTTCGCAAACCGCTCAGCCAGCGCCACGGTCACATTGGCCGGCACGAAGGCGGAGACATCCCCGCCCATGGCGGCGATCTGGCGCACCAATGTTGCGGTGATGTGGCGAACCGATGGCGAGGCCGGGACGAAGATGGTCTGCACCTCCGGCGCCATGGTGCCGTTCATGCCCGTCATCTGCATTTCATAATCGAAATCGGTGCCATCCCGCAGGCCGCGAACGATGAGGCGCGCGCCCTGCTCCCGCGCAGCCTCGACCGCCAGGCCTGCAAAGGTCACGACCTCGAGCTGGCACCCCCGGCGCTTCACCTCGTCGCCACAGGCACCCTCGATCAGAGCCCTGCGCTCCTCGACCGAAAAGAGCGGCGTCTTGCCGGGATGTACCCCGATGGCGACGACGAGCTTGTCGCACAGGAGTGCAGCCGCCTCGATCACGTCGGTATGGCCGTTGGTCACGGGGTCGAAGCTGCCAGTGAAGAGAGCCGTGCGCGCCATGGGTCAGTCCGGTTGAAGCCTTCTGGCAACCTCCTCCGTGGAGGGGCGGTCGTCAACTTTCGTCGTGAGCGTCCCCCCGCCCCGCGCGAAGCGTGGGGAGCGGGACAGGGTGTGGGGTCGTCGTGCTCTTCACTGACAGAGCCGTGAGAACCGCAGCACCCTCACCCCAGCCCTCTCCCGCACGCGGGAGAGGGAGTGATCCCCGGCCCGTTCACTCCGCGGTGTTATCCTCGGCATCGCCCTCGCCCGCATCGCCGTCGCCGCTGTCATCCTCACCGATACGCTCGACGGAGACGACCTTCTCTTCCGCGTCGGTGCGGAAGACGATGACACCCTGGGTGCCACGGCCAGCCACGCGAATGCCCTCGACCGGACAGCGGATGAGCTGCCCGCCATCGGTCACCAGCATGATGCCGTCGCCCTGCTCCACCGGGAAGGAGGCGATCAGGTTGCCGTTGCGGGCATTGACCGCCATGGCGACGATGCCCTTACCGCCACGACCAGTGACGCGATATTCGTAGGATGAGGTCCGCTTGCCAAAGCCGCGCTCGGAGATGGTCAGGATGACCTGCTCCACCGCTGACAGTTCCACATAGCGGTCCTGCGACATGGTGTCGGCGCCCGTGGTGGGCTCGGCGCCCTCCTCGATATCGTCCGGCACGCCTGCCTCGGCCTCGGTCTCGCCGGCCACGGCCCGGCGTCGGCGCAGGTAGGCCTCGCGCTCATCGCCCGTGACATCCACATGGCGCAGGATGGCGAGCGAGATGACGGTGTCGCCATCGGCCAGCGAAATGCCGCGCACGCCCATGGAGTCGCGCCCCTTGAAGACGCGCACGTCCGTCACCTGGAAGCGGATGCACTGGCCAAGCGCCGTCGTCAGCAGGACGTCGTCATTTTCGCCGCAGACCTGCACGTCGACGATGCCCTCGCCCTCGTCGAGCTTCATGGCGATCTTGCCGGCACGATTCACATTGGCGAAGTCAGACAGCTTGTTCCGACGCACGGTTCCGCGTGTCGTTGCGAACATCACGTCCAGATTTTCCCACTGCGCCTCATCCTCGGGCAGCGGCATGATCGTGGTGATGCGCTCACCCTCTTCGAGCGGCAGAATGTTCTTCAGGAAGCGTCCGAGCGACTGCGGGCTGGTCAGCGGCAGGCGCCACACCTTTTCCTTGTAGACCTGACCGTGCGACGAGAAGAACAGCACAGGCGTATGCGTGGACGCCACGAAGAGCCGCGCGACGAAATCCTGCTCGCGGGTCGACATGCCCGAGCGGCCCTTGCCGCCACGACGCTGCGCCCGGTAGGTCGAGAGCGGCACGCGCTTGATGTAGCCGGCGTGGCTCACGGTGACGACCATGTCCTCACGCTGGATGAGGTCTTCGTCATCCATGTCGAAGCTGTCGCCGATCTGCGTGCGGCGCGGCGTGGCGAAGGCTGTCTTCACTGCCGTCAATTCGTCGCGGATGATGGTGAAGACCCGCGAGCGCGAGGACAGGATGTCGAGATAGTCCGCGATCTCGATGGCGAGCTTGTTCAAAGCCTCGCTGATCTCGTCGCGACCGAGCGCCGTGAGGCGCTGAAGGCGCAGGTCGAGAATGGCACGCGCCTGCTGCTCCGACAGGCGATAGCTCCCATCATCGTTCAGCTTGTGGCGCGGATCGGCAATCAGCGTGATGAGCGGCGCCATGTCGCGCGCCGGCCAGTCACGATCCATCAGGGCCGCACGCGCGGCCGCAGCATCGGGCGAGGTGCGGATGAGGCGAATGACTTCGTCAATGTTTGCAACCGCAATGGCAAGGCCCACCTGCACGTGGGCGCCATCACGCGCCTTGTTGAGCAGGAACTTGGTGCGGCGGGTGACGACCTCTTCGCGGAAATCGATGAAGCAGCGCAGGAAGTCAGGCAGCGTCAGCATTTCCGGACGGCCGCCGTTCAGCGCGATCATGTTGGCGCCGAAGGAAGCCTGCAGCTGGGTGTAGCGGAACAGCTGGTTCATCACCACTTCCGCCACCGCATCGCGCTTGATCTCGATGACGATGCGCATGCCGTCGCGATCGGATTCATCACGCAGGTCGGAGATTCCCTCCACACGCTTGTCGCGCACCAGCTCGCCGATTTTCTCGAGCAGGGTCGTCTTGTTCACCTGATAGGGGATCTCGGAAATGATGATCGCCTCGCGATCCTTGCGGATCTGCTCGACTTCATATTTCGCCCGCGTGTAGATCGAGCCACGCCCGGTATGATAGGCGGAGCGGATGCCCGAGCGCCCGAGAATGATGCCACCGGTCGGATAGTCCGGGCCCGGGATGATCTCCATCAGTTCCTCGACGGTGATTTCCGGCTTGTCCATCATCGCCAGAACGCCGTCGATCACTTCGCCAAGGTTGTGCGGCGGAATGTTGGTCGCCATGCCAACCGCGATGCCGCCCGCGCCATTGACGAGCAGGTTTGGAAAGCGCGCCGGCACGACGGTCGGTTCGTGTTCCTTGCCGTCATAGTTGTCCTGGAAATCGACCGTGTCCTTGTCGATGTCCTCCATCAGCGCCAGCGCCGGCTTGGCGAGGCGGCTCTCGGTGTAGCGCATGGCCGCGGCCGGATCGCCATCGACGGAGCCGAAATTGCCCTGTCCGTCGATCAGCGGCAGGCGCATCGAGAAGGGCTGCGCCATGCGCACCAGCGCGTCATAGATCGCGCTGTCGCCGTGGGGGTGATATTTACCCATCACGTCGCCGACGATGCGCGCCGACTTCACGTAGGATTTGTCGGGCGTATGCCCATTCTCCGACATGGAGAAGAGGATGCGGCGATGCACGGGCTTGAGCCCGTCGCGCACATCAGGAAGCGCACGGCTGACGATCACGCTCATGGCGTAATCGAGATAGCTGCGCTTCATCTCGTCGGTGATCGAGACCGGGCGAATGTCCGATCCTGAGGGCTGCTGTCCGTCGTTTGAATTCTCGGCCAAAAGCGGCGTTCCCGAAAGGGTAAGAGGGATTCAGCGACTTGTATCCGATTCCCCCTTCGGATACCAGTTTTATACCCCTGTCCACATGTGATTTATTTATTTCAGATCAACGACTTATCTTTTATGTGGCAGGGCCTCCCCGAAGCTGGCGGTTCAGCTGCCAGCGCGCCTTCGCGGACCCGGGGGTCCACGGTGCTTGCAAGACCCTGAACCACCCTGTCCGGCCCGGTCCCCGCCCTCAATAGGCGTAGAGCAGCTTCAGCAGGATTTGACGGGATTTTTCGAGCGTGTCCTTGGCCGTGCCCGACGTGTATTCGAGGGCCAGGGAAGAGCTGCCTTCCGGCGTGAGCGCATATTTCAGGGTGCTCACCGATTGGCTGATGTTGGGATGGTGTCCGTCGGCATCATGGAACCAGCTCACTGATTGCAGGAAAGAGGCACGGCCCTGCAGCCACTCTGGCCCCGTCCCACCGGGAAAGAGGAAAAGCGACAATCGCGACGTCCCGCCGAGCCAGGCATAATTGGCCTTGGTCAGGGCCGTCACGCCCACATCCTCGACGCGGCGCAGGTCCGCTTCCCCCTGCAGCTGGACGAACCATCCCAGCGGCGAACCGGGCTCCGGAATATAGCCGCCCAGATGCCTGTCGGCGTCATAGAGATCCCATCGCGCGCTCAGACCCTCAATGCGGCCAAGGCCACGAAAATCGGTCTGATGATAGGGCGCGAACGTGAAGACCTGCCTGGCCGGAAACCCACCGACGCTGGACACCTCCGCCTGAAACTGCACGCCCGATTTCAGTGAGCTCTGTTCCTTGGCTGTGCGCGGTGACAGCAGTTTACCGTGAGCCTCGACGAAGGGCGCGATGGCCCAGCCGGAAGCAAAGGTCCCCCGGTCCTGCGGCGTCTTGGGACAGAGATCGCTGAACATCAGGAAGGAGGCCATGCCGTCGATCGAGAGCGTTTGCGCGTGCCCCTCGTAGTCATTCAACCAGCTGATGGAAGCGCCCTTGGCCTTGCTCGCAGGTGTCACTCCGTAAAGGTAATTGTCGATGCTGTCCGACCGCAGATAGACCTGCTGCGGTTTGCAGGCATCTGGCTTTGGCGGCTGAACCACAGGCTTAGCCTCTTCGCTGTACCCATGCTCACGATTGAACTGGGTGGCAAAGCGGGAAAAATCACCCGTCCCGAGGTTGGCACCAGCGGGCTTGGGAGCTGTAGGCTTGGGAGCTGTGGGCTTGGCAGGTTTGCCGGCCGACTGCGCCTGCAAGGCCGCGAGCTGGCTCTGAAGCGTGGCGATCTGCTCCTTCAGTGCCTTTTCCTGCTCGCTGGCAGACCCTGCTGATTGTGCGAATGCCTGTGTCAGCAACAGGCATGTGAGGCCGAGCGTGGCCAGCGTGAGGCCGCGCGCGCTCATTGGACGCTCCAGCCATTCTGACGATACCAGCCAAAGACAAGGTCACCGAGCGCACCCACTGTACTGACGTTTTCCACGTCCTGCTTCTGCAGGATCAGCCCATCGCGGTAGAAGGGCGGATAGCCCATGAGCTTCAGGGCCAGATCCCAGTTCTCCAGGCCCGAGCCAAGATCTGACAGCTTCTGCTTGGGATCGATCGGAACCTTGAGATTGAGAACCGACGCAATGCGCGACACGACCGCCGTGCCGGCGATGGATTGCGTGGATTGATCATTGTGAAAATTCGAAAGTGAAACTGCGAAATCGGATCTGGCGGGCTTGCGCGCCATAGGTCTTCTCCCAAAAAATTAAGTTTCAAAAAAACGATCGAAAATATCCGGCCAAACGGCTCGGACGACAAACTCTAGCATGTCGAATGGCAGTGTCTATGTGACGCGGCACGGATGAAATTTGAGGTGA
>CAISZN010000087.1 GCA_903889985.1 uncultured Hyphomicrobiales bacterium
CATGGTGCCTGCCGATCACGCCGCGGTGGTTCAGGCCTATGAAGAGGCTGCACGTGATGGCTTGCGCTGTCTTGCGGTTGCCATCCGCCATTTCGATGCGCAACAAGGCACCCTGTCCGTGCAGGACGAAACAGGGCTGACCTTTCTCGGCCTTTGCATGTTCATCGATCCGCCCAAGGCCAGCGCAACTGGGGCCATTACGCGACTGCGCGGGGCAGGCGTTCGCGTGAAGATCATTTCGGGCGATGCACCACCTGTCGTCAGCCATCTGGTGACGGTGCTTGGCCTTGATTGTCGTGGGCTGCTGACCGGAGCCGAGATCGAGGACATGACCGCGCAGGCCTTGGCGCTGAAGTGCGAAGATGTCGATGTTTTCGCGCGTGTGACGCCTGCGCAGAAGATGCGCATCATCCGCGCCCTCCAGTCGCGGGGCCACACGGTTGGTTTCCTTGGCGATGGCATCAATGACGCGCCTGCGATCAAGGCCGCGGATGCCGGGCTTTCGGTACAGGGCGCAACTGAAGTGGCGCGCGATGCTGCGGACATGATCCTGCTGACGCCCGACCTCAACGTACTCGCCGACGGTGTGGAGGAGGGGCGTCGGACCTATGCCAACATCACCAAATATGTGCGCATGGGCACGTCCTCGAACTTCGGCAACATGGTGTCCATGGCGATTGCCTCCGTTGCCGTGCCGTTCCTGCCGCTGACCCCCGTGCAGGTGCTGCTCAACAACCTCCTTTATGACTTCAGCGAGACAGGCATTCCTTTCGACCGGGTTGAAGCGGACGATCTGGCGACTCCGCATGCCTGGAACATGAAGGCGGTGTTGCGCTACACCCTCGTCATGGGACCGCTGTCATCGGTTTTCGATCTGGCGACTTTTGCGCTGTTGCTATGGGTCTTCCAGGCGGGTCCGGAGACCTTCCGAACGGCCTGGTTCGTCGAGAGCATGGCGACGCAGATTCTGGTGATCTTCGTCATCCGGACCTCGGGCCGGCCCTGGACCTTGCCTGCCCATCCCGCCCTGGCAGCGACCTCCCTCATTGCCCTGGTCCTCGCTTTGGCCTTGCCTTTTTCGCCAGTGGGGCCGCTGCTCGGATTTGGGCCTTTGCCGGGCTCCCTTGCCCTTGCCATCGCCCTGCTGGTCCTGGCCTATCTTGCCAGTGCCGAATTGCTGAAGCGCGTTGCTGCTCCCGCAGTTCGGGCCGGTCCTTAGTGGGAAATGGGCCCAGGTCCACATAGTTGCTAAGTCAATTCAAGATTGCTATATCAACCCTAGGGATGGAGAAGCTGATGTCCGGTCACGGTTCCGCGGCGGCAAAGGTGCAGGTAGACGCGATAGCAGCGTCGCCGATGCGTCCGCACGCTGTCGATCTCGCCAGCTATCTCCCGCACCACCTCACCGTGATTGCCAACAAATGGGCGCGCGGATCTTCGCGCATCTACCTGAAGCGCTTCGGGGTTGGCGTGAACGAGTGGCGCGTCCTCTCGACCATCGCGATCGAGCCCGGGTGTACGGCCAACCGCATCTGGCAGCTGACGACGGTCGATACCGCCATCATCAGCCGTGCTGCCAAGGCGCTGGAGAAGGCAGGGCTGATCACGGCCGCTCCCGATCGCGCCGATCCGCGCCGCACCCTGCTCAACCTCACGCCGGCGGGCGTCGAGAAACATGATCTCATCATGGATGTGGCGCTCGCGCGTCAGGCTCAGCTGTTCGATGGCCTGAGCGAGAAAGAGATTGCCTCGCTGACCCGCATGATCCTGCGCATTCGCGAGAACCTGAATGCGGTCAACGCCCCTGAATATCTGGACGGCGCCGACCCGTCCGATCCCGCCCCTGAGTGAAGGTTTTAGCCCCCGGAGGATCCCCATGGCTGCCCCACGCACTTTTCCGATGAACGCCTGGTACGCTGCTGCCTGGGACGCGGAACTGAAACATGAGCTGCTGCCGCGCACGATCTCCGGGATCAAGATGGTGCTTTACCGGACGGAGGAGGGCAATGCAGTCGCATTGCAGGATGCCTGCTGGCATCGGCTGGTGCCGCTCTCCATGGGCAAACTCATCGGCGATGATGTGCAGTGTCCCTATCACGGCATCCGCTACAACAGCCGCGGACGCTGCACCTTCATGCCGTCGCAGGAGACGATCAATCCGTCGGCCTCCGTGCGCAGCTTTCCGGTCGTCGAGCGTCATCGCTTTGTCTGGGTGTGGCCGGGCGATCCGGCCCTTGCCGACACTGCGCTGGTGCCCGACCTGCACTGGAACCACGATCCGAACTGGGTCGGGGACGGGCGGACGATCCACGCGAATTGCGACTACCGGCTGATCGTCGACAATCTCATGGACCTCACCCATGAGACCTTCATCCACTCGAGCAGCATCGGCAACGACGCGGTCGCCGAGGCGCCTTTCGATGTGACCCATGGCCATCGCACGACCACAGTGACGCGGTGGATGATCGACATTGAGCCGCCGCCATTCTGGGGAAAGCAGCTCGGCAAGCCGGGCAATGTGGATCGCTGGCAGATCATCCAGTTCCAGGCACCCAGCACGGTCGCCATCGACGTTGGCGTTGCGCCCACGGGCACCGGGGCACCGCAGGGAGACCGCAGCCAGGGCGTGAGCATGGTCGTGATC
>CAISZN010000088.1 GCA_903889985.1 uncultured Hyphomicrobiales bacterium
AGGTCGAGGGTGGAGGGCGCAACATAGAGGCGCGGCACCGCCGTCGGCAGGATCACATCCCGCAGGGTCTGGTCACCCACCATGACATCGAAGGTCGAGATCTTGCGGGACTTGCGGTCGATGCCGAGACCCGTGGAGGCATTGCCCTGGGGGTCGAGGTCGACGATCAGCACATGTTCGCCAATGGCAGCCAGGGCGGTGCCGAGGTTGATGGCCGTCGTGGTCTTGCCAACGCCACCCTTCTGGTTGGCGATGACCAGGACGCGCATGGAGGGATCTGACGACACCGGCGAACCTCATGAAACGCCGGAAGATCTTGATTTTACAAGCGTTCCACCCTGATGATGGAGGCTCGGGAATCAGTCCGGCTCGGAACTTTCGATAGCTGTAGACTACTATATTTTGATATTTCCGTCAATTCGCGATCCACATCTTGTCCCTTAAGGAACAGGCCAATCGCACCCTTTTCGATCAGCGGCGCGGTCCACTCCAGCAATTGCACCATGGGAGCAAGGGCCCGGGCAGAGATCACTGCAGGTACGGACAGGTTCGGAAGGGCCTTTTCGATACGTTCCGCATGGACGGTGACCGGTGCGGCTGTTTCACGTGAAACTGTACGTAAAAACGCAGCCTTGCGACTGTCGCTTTCAACCAGCTGAACAAGGCCCCCGGGACGCTGCTTCATCAGGATCGCGATCACCAGCCCGGGGAAACCCCCGCCCGAGCCAAGATCCACCCAATTCAGGCAATCGGCCGGTGCAAGATCAAAAAGCTGGGCGGAGTCCTCAAAATGCCGGGACCAAAGATCAGGAAGCGTGCCCGGAGCGACAAGATTGATGGTCTTTTGCCACTTCCGCAGAAGCCCCTCATAGATGACCAGATCCGCATGGACAGCTGGCGAGAACGACAGACCCATCAAGCCGCTGCCTTCCGCAAATGCGCAATGAGCAGGGTCAAGGCGGCTGGCGTCATGCCCTCGATCCGACCCGCCTGGGCAAGCGTGAGGGGCCGGACCTGCTCCAGCTTCATCCGGACCTCGTTCGAGAGACCCACGACAGCCTTGTAATCAAGATCGGCGGGAAGCCGCCGCGCCTCTTCCCGGCGCATGCTCTCGATCTCGCTCCGCTGCCGGTCCAGATAGACATGATACTTGGCATCGATCTCCAGCTGCCGGGCGGTCTTCGGAGCGATGTCGCGGAGCTGCGGGAAAACGCGGGAGACCTGCTCCCAGCTGAAATCCGGATACGACAGCAGCTCAAAAGCCGTCCGCCGGACACCATCCCGATTCACCTGCAGGCCTGCGGCAATGGCTTCGGTCGGGGAGACAGCCAGAGACTTGGCCAGCGTTCCGGCCTGATCGAGCAAGCCCTGCTTCCGTTCGAAAGCTTCCGCCCGCACGGACCCTACGCAGCCAATCTCCAACCCCCGAGGGGTCAGCCGCTGATCCGCATTGTCAGCCCGCAGAGCCAGACGATATTCGGCCCGGGAGGTGAACATGCGATAGGGCTCGGTCACCCCGCGGGTGACGAGATCGTCAATCATCACGCCCAGATAGGCCTCGGCCCGGTCAAAAAGCACCTCCGGAAGGCCTCCGGCGCGCCGGGCCGCATTGAGACCGGCCACGATCCCCTGTGCGGCCGCCTCCTCGTAGCCCGTGGTCCCATTGATCTGACCAGCCAGAAAGAGCCCAGAGATGCGCTTGGTTTCCAGCGCCGGGCTGAGCTCGGTCGGGTCCACATAGTCATATTCGATAGCATAGCCGGGACGAACGACCCGAACATTCTCCAGGCCGGGCATGGTCCGCAGGAAAGCTTCCTGAACTTCTGCCGGAAGCGCAGTGGAAATCCCGTTCGGATAAATCAGGGGATCATCCACCCCTTCCGGCTCAAGAAAGACCTGATGGCTGTCCCGCTCGGCAAAACGGACCACCTTGTCCTCGATGGAGGGGCAATAACGGGGCCCCCGCCCGGAAATTGCGCCGGAATACATGGGGGCCCGGGCCAGATTGGCCCGGATGATCTCATGGGTGGCAGCCGTCGTCATGGTCACATAGCAGGGCAGCTGCGGCAGAACCGGGCCACCCTCCGCGAGGAACGAAAACAATTCCCGATCCGAATCACCGTGCTGAACATCAAGCACATCGAAATTGATGGACGCCCGATCGAGCCTCGCTGGCGTCCCCGTCTTCAACCGGCCGATCCGAAGCTCCGTGCTCCGCAGTCGCAGCGAAAGCGCGTTGCTGGGGTCATCCCCCACCCGGCCCGCCGGCCAACGCTGGTCCCCAAGATGGATCATGCCTCCGAGGAAGGTCCCCGTGGTCAGAACAACCGCCCCGCAGATATATTCCGCGCCGCTCAGAGTCGTTACGCCTGTGACTCGATTCCCCTCCATACAGAGATCCGTCACTTCGTCCTCGATAATGTGCAGATTCGCCGTCTCAGCCAGCGCACGCTGCATGGCGGCCCGATAGGCCTTCCGGTCAGCCTGGGCGCGAGGTCCCTGAACAGCTGGTCCCCGACTTCGGTTCAACAGCCGGAACTGGATCCCGGCTTGATCCGCGACCCGGCCCATCAAGCCATCCAATGCATCCACCTCCCTGACAAGATGGCCTTTTCCCAACCCGCCAATCGCCGGATTGCAGGACATCTCACCGAGGGTCGATGCTTTCTGGGTGACGAGCGCCGTCCGGGCGCCCATGCGCGCAGCCACCGCCGCAGCCTCGCAGCCCGCATGTCCCCCCCCAACCACGATCACGTCAAACATCACACGGAGTCCAGATTCGAAACGGACTCGAATCGAGTCGTTTCACGTGAAACCTATTTGCCGATGCAGAAGCGAGAAAAGATCGCCCCCAGCACCTCCTCGATATCGATCCGCCCGACCAGACTATCGAGCGCGGCCCCGGCCATCCTCAGGTCTTCCGCCGCCAATTCCAGCTGCATCGCCTGGCCGGACAGGCGTTCAAGTGCCTGCAAGCACCGGGAAAGACAATCCCTCTGACGAGCCTGCGTCACAAGGGCAGGCTCGCGGCTTGGTAAATGTCCGAGCCGCTCTCCAATCAAGGACAGCAGTTCCGGCACGCCATGACCCGTCAGGGACGAGACTGCGAGGCATGATCCATCGCTCCCAACCTGATCAGATTTGGAACGGACTCGAATCGAGTCAGACAACTCGGGTGGAGGCTCCGTCCCCTCCTCGCTTAGCCAGATGACCAGATCAGCATGGCGGGCCCGGGCGCGGCTTCGTTCGATGCCGATCCTCTCGACCGGATCATCAGACTCCCGCAGGCCGGCGGTGTCGACAAATACTACGGGCATACCCTCCATGTCGACGGTCACCTCGACAAAGTCGCGGGTCGTACCGGGTATGGGCGAGACGATGGCCGCGTCCCGCCGCGCCAAATGATTGAGAAGGGAACTCTTTCCGGCATTGGGCGCCCCGGCCAGCACCACGGTAGCACCGTCCCGGATCAACTCGCCGCGATGGGAATCCTCAAGCAACCCGCGCAGGTCAACGGCCAACCCCGCGGCCCTACCCCGAAGCCCGGATGCCACATCCTCCGGGACATCCCCTTCATCGGCAAAGTCCAGCGCCGCCACGAGCGAGGCGGACATCTCCAGAATTTCCGCCCGCCAACCCTCTGCCCTCTTGCGAAGGGCACCGCCCGCCTGGGCGAGCGCCTGCCGGCGCTGGCTCTCCGTCTCGGCAACAATCAGGTCAGACAGACCCTCGACTTCCGTCAGGTCCATCTTGCCATTGAGGAAGGCGCGGCGGGTAAACTCACCGGGCTCTGCAGGTCGCAACCCCTCGATCAGAGAGAGGGATCGAAGCACGGCTGCCACGACGGCCCGGCTGCCATGCAGCTGGAACTCGAGGCAATCTTCCCCGGTAAAGCTCGCAGGACCAGGAAACCAGAACACCAATCCCCGGTCGATCAGCTCTCCTGTCTGGGGATGGTGGATACCGGCATGCAGAGCGTGGCGCGGCGAAACCTCCCGTCTCACCATTTGCTTCAGGACTGTTCCGGCGCCGAATCCAGAAATGCGAAGGACCGCCACCCCGGAGGGCAGCGGTCCTGATGAGAGTGCATAGATCGTATCGGGCATCCGTTGACCTGACCTTGGCCGCCCCCGGTGGGCCGGGAACCGGGCAGGGAATGTTCCCCGGCCGAATCGAATGATTCACGTGAAACCCGGTGACCCGTGATTCACGTGAAACTCAGGTGTTCATCGAATCGAAGAACGTCTGGTTGCCCTTCGGTGTTTCACGCAGCTTGCCGAGCAGGAACTCGATGGCATCGACCGTGCCCATCGGGTTCAGGATGCGGCGGAGCACATACATCTTCTTGAGGATGTCCGGCGGGACCAGCAGCTCTTCCTTGCGGGTGCCCGAACGGGTGATGTCGATCGCCGGGAAGACGCGCTTGTCCGCCACCTTGCGGTCCAGGATGATTTCCGAGTTACCGGTGCCCTTGAACTCTTCGAAGATGACTTCGTCCATGCGCGAGCCGGTGTCGATCAGCGCGGTCGCGATGATGGTCAGCGAGCCGCCTTCCTCGATGTTGCGGGCGGCACCGAAGAAGCGCTTCGGCCGCTGGAGCGCATTGGCGTCCACGCCGCCGGTCAGCACCTTGCCGGAGGAGGGCACGACCGTGTTGTAGGCACGGCCAAGGCGCGTGATGGAGTCGAGCAGGATGACCACATCGCGGCCATGTTCGACTAGGCGCTTGGCCTTCTCGATGACCATCTCGGCCACCTGCACATGGCGCACGGCCGGCTCGTCGAAGGTCGAGGAGACGACCTCGCCCTTCACCGAGCGCTGCATGTCGGTCACTTCCTCAGGACGCTCGTCGATGAGCAGCACGATGAGGTAGCACTCGGGATGATTGGTGGTGATCGACTGGGCGATGTTCTGCAGCAGCACCGTCTTGCCGGTGCGGGGCGGTGCCACGATCAGGGCGCGCTGGCCCTTGCCGATGGGGGACACCACGTCGATGACGCGCGAGGAGAAGTCCCGGCGGGTCGGATCCTCGATCTCAAGCTTGAGCCGCTCATTGGGATAGAGCGGTGTCAGGTTGTCGAAATGGACCTTGTGGCGGATCTTTTCCGGGTCCTCGAAATTGATCGTATTGACCTTGAGCAGGGCGAAATAGCGCTCGCCTTCCTTGGGAGAGCGGATAAGGCCCTCAACCGTGTCACCCGTGCGCAGGCCAAACCGGCGGATCTGGGAGGGGGAGACATAGATGTCGTCCGGGCCTGCCAGATAGTTTGCATCGGGAGAGCGCAGGAAGCCGAACCCGTCCTGCAGGACCTCAACCACGCCCTCACCGATAATCTCGATGTCGCGGCTGGCGAGCTGCTTCAGGATCGCGAACATCAGCTCTTGCTTGCGCATGATGGACGCGTTTTCGACCTCGTGCTCCTCTGCAAAAGCGAGGAGTTCGGTCGGGGACTTGGACTTGAGGTCCTGGAGTTTGATTTCCCGCATGGGGATTTGCCTTTGAAAACGCTCGGGAGCCGACGCGTTGAAACAGTGGGAAGAGCAGGGGATCGGACGCCTGACCGGATTGAAATCGGTCTGGGGGCTCAACGCCGCTTGGTTGGACGCCGGCCTGCAAGGAGGGAAGCCACGGATAGAATGATTCCCCCGGGCTTGCAAGTCCCCGCAAACCGCCAGAACCCCGGCGCGCACCTTGAGGGTCAGGAACAGGAGCGGGGGCTTTCTCGTCTCCCTGGACCGCGGGCGTCACCCTCCGCAATCCCATCCAATGTCGCGTGAAGAACCGCTGGTTCCTCTGTCCTCAGAACGGCTTGACGATCACGCCGACCACGATGACCAGCATGCAAACAGTCGGGATTTCATTGAGGATCCGATAGTATTTGTCCGAATGAACATTCCTGTCCTCGGCGAAGGCACGGGTGAGCGCCGACATCTTCCCATGCACGCCAGACAGGATCAGCACGAAGAGGAACTTCATGTGGAACCAGCCTGCCTTGTAGAAACCGCTCGTCCAGACAAGGTAGAGACCGGTCAGCCAGGCCACGATCATGGCCGGCGTCATGATGGCCCGCAGCAGGCGCCGCTCCATGATCTTGAAGGTTTCCGACTGGATCGAACCGGGCTGGGCCGAGCAATGATAGACAAACAGCCGGGGCAAATAGAGGATCGCTGCCATCCAGGCGATGATCGCGATGACATGCAGGGCCTTGATCCAGAGATAGCTCATCATTTCACCCTAGGCAGCTGACCTGCCCGAATAGCTGCTCGACATGACAAATCGGCGTTTGACGGACACATCATAGTCGAAGTTGAGGAAATCTGGATCACAGATGCACCCTGTTAGGATGTGACCTTGCCAGACACATAACACCTCAGATCGGTGGACCCTGAGGACTTGAAGCCTTTCTTCAGCGCCTTGGATTCGTCCACCGCCTTTCAGGTCTCCCTATA
>CAISZN010000089.1 GCA_903889985.1 uncultured Hyphomicrobiales bacterium
GCCGCCCCAAATGGCGGCAGAAGATCCCAGCAACACGAAGAAGAGCGTGTACATCCAACCCAGATCCGCAACCTTCCAATCGCAGCTCGAGGTGAAGAGCGCACCCATGATGCCCATGTCTGCCGGGCAGGCAATGGGAGCCGTGATGCCGACTGACTGGCTCAGCGGAAGCCAGAAGACGCTGAAGCCATAGGCCATGCCAATGCATAGATGTATGGCAAGCGCGGCTGGCGGAACCAGCCAGCGATTGAACCCCGGGCGAGCGATGATGCGCTCACGATCGAGTAGACCAGGCTCTGCAGACTGCAGACCTGCGGATGCGGCTTGCACGCTCATGTCAACTCCCCATGTCTCGTCCTTCAGGACGTATTCAGCTCTTCTTGGCCAACTGCTCCACGGCCTGCTTCGACAGAGGGGTGAGCCCTTCCCCGCCATCGTTCAGATACGCGACGATTTGCCGTCGCATTTTTGGTGTCCAGAAATCCATGAGATGACTGCACACACCCGCAGCAGCCTGTTCACCAGGCTGCGCTGCGAAGAAATCCGAGATCTGGTTGGCCATATGCACCAGCTTCGCGGCCCCGCTGACCATTGCGTCGCTCATGCGCACTGCCTCCCGTTTGGAACCGAAATATCATCAATCACACGCTCGGAGTGGGCGAAGGCGAGTACTCCGTCATCGCGGGCAATCGCCAGCAGGAGCATGTCGTGCTGCTCGGCACGCTCAATAGCGAGCGAGGTGGGCGCTGACACCGCAACGATCGCAGAAGCCCCGAAGGCAGCCGCTTTCTCAACCATTTCGAAACTGCAACGGCTGGTGATGGAGATAAAACCATTGGCTGGATCCGTCCCATCGCGCATCAGCGCACCGATCAGCTTGTCCAGTGCATTGTGGCGCCCCACATCTTCACGCAGAATTTCAACCTTGCCGTCGAGGTGACACCAGGCTGCCGCATGAACTGCTCGCGTCAGGATATTCAGCTCCTGGCGGCTTGCCATCTCGCGGGTCGCAGCGCGAACGGCCGAAAGATTGAGCTTCACACGGGCCGTTTCAGCCGGTTTGGCAAAGGGAAGCGACGACATATCCTCGATGCCGCAGACACCGCACCCTGTGCGACCTGAAAGGCTGCGCGTGCGGGCGAGGTGGCGCTGCAGTCGATCTGAAGCAAGAGTTACTTCTACCTTTAGACCGCCAGCGATCTCTTCGACCCTCAGATCACGAATATCCAGCGCACTCGCGATGATCCCTTCGGTCCGACTGAACCCATAGACAAAGTCCTCGATGTCCTGCGGGGTGAGCATCATCACAGCATAGGGAACCGGAGCAAAGACGATATTCACCGGCATTTCGATCGGCAGCGCGCGTTCAAGCGCCGTGCCGGACCGGCCATAGGTGAAATTCGTCGCCGCCTGTCGCTTTGCCGCGGCGCGGCTCTCATTCTGCGGCATCGAGTTTCTCACGGGCGATGAGGCGCAATGAGATCCCGGTCTCGAGGTCCTGCTCCTGCCAGTCTGAGAGGTGGTTCGTGCGGCGCACTTGCACCGCCGTCACCTTGTATTCGGGGCAATTGGTTGCCCAATCCGAATTATCTGTCGTCACGACATTGGCGCCGGAATTCGGATGATGGAACGTGGTGTAGACAACACCCGGCTGCATACGTTCGCTGATGTGGGCGCGCAGCGATACCTCGCCCGCGCGACTCTGCAAGGCAACCATATCTCCGTCGACGATGCCGCGGTTCTCCGCATCGAAGGGGTGAATCTCGAGCACGTCTTCCTTGTGCCACGTATTGTTCGCTGTGCGGCGGGTCTGTGCACCAACATTGTACTGGCTGAGAATGCGCCCTGTTGTCAGCAAGAGCGGGAAGCGCGGACCAGTTCGCTCATCAGTCGGAACGAATTCCGTGATCATGAACTTGCCCTTGCCACGCACGAAGTGATCGATGTGCATGATGGGCGTGCCAGTAGGCGCAGCATCGTTGCAGGGCCATTGCACCGATCCCAATTCGTCCAGCTTGGCATAGGAGACATTGCGGAAGGTTGGCGTGAGCTGCGCAATCTCATCCATGATCTGCGAGGGATGCGAATAGTGCATCGGATACCCAAGTGCCGCTGCAAAACCGAGCGTGGCTTCCCAGTCGGCGAGGCCTGCCAGCGGCGACATGACCTTGCGCACCCGGCTGATGCGCCGTTCAGCGTTGGTGAAGGTGCCGTCCTTCTCGAGGAACGAAGAACCAGGGAAGAACACATGGGCGAATTTGGCAGTCTCATTCAGGAACAGGTCATGGACAATGACGCATTCCATGGCTTCGAGACCAGCCACCACATGTTTCGTGTTCGGATCTGACTGGGCAATATCCTCGCCCTGAACATAGAGCCCCTTGAAGCTGCCCTCGACTGCTTCATCGAGCATGTTGGGGATGCGCAGGCCCGGCTCATCGAGAAGCTTCACGCCCCACAGGTTTTCGAACATGTCGCGGGTCGCATCGTCCGACACGTGGCGATAGCCCGAGAACTCATGCGGGAAGGAGCCCATGTCGCAGGACCCCTGCACGTTGTTCTGCCCGCGAAGCGGATTGATGCCTGCGCCGTCGTGCCCGATGTTGCCGGTCGCCATGGCGATATTGGCCATGGCCATGACCATGGTCGAGCCCTGGCTGTGCTCGGTTACACCAAGCCCGTAGTAGATCGCGCCGTTGCCGCCAGTCGCATAGAGCCGCGCGGCTGCCCGGACGTCAGAGGCCTTGACCCCGGTCAGGGGCTCAACGGCCTCGGGTGAATTCTGCTCCTGAGCAATGAAACGCGCCCAGGCTTCAAAATCTACAAGGTCGCAGCGCTCCCGGACATAGTCCTCCTTGATGAGCCCCTCGGTGACGATCACATGGGCCATCGCATTCATGATGGCCACATTGGTGCCGGGCTTCAGTGGGAGATGATAGTCTGCCTTGATATGGGGCGACTTCACGATCTCGGTCTTGCGAGGGTCGATGACGATCAGCCGTGCACCCTGCCGCAGGCGCTTCTTCATGCGCGAGGCAAAGACCGGATGAGCATCGGTTGGATTCGCACCAATGACCACGATGACATCGGCCTTTTCGACCGATTTGAAATCCTGCGTGCCTGCAGAAGTCCCGAAGGCTGTCTTCAGGCCGTAACCGGTGGGTGAGTGGCAAACGCGAGCGCAGGTATCGACGTTGTTGTTGCCAAACCCGGCGCGAACGAGCTTCTGCAGAACAAAGACCTCTTCATTCGTGCAGCGTGATGATGTGATGGCGCCGACCGAGTCACGCCCATATTTCGCCTGAATGCGCTTGAACTCGGAGGCGGCATGCGCAAAGGCCTCCTCCCAGCTCACCTCGCGCCAGGGATCCGTGATCTTGGCGCGGATCATCGGCTTGGTGATGCGGTCCTTGGCGGTGGCATAGCCCCATGCGAAGCGACCCTTCACGCAGGAATGGCCCTCATTGGCCTTGCCGTCCTTGAAGGGCACCATGCGCACCACGCGCTCGCCCTGCATTTCAGCCTTGAAGGAACAGCCAACGCCGCAATAGGCGCAGGTGGTGACGGCAGAATGTTCCGGCTGCCCCATCTCGATGACGGATTTTTCAGTCAGCGTCGCCGTCGGGCAGGCCTGCACGCAGGCACCGCATGACACGCATTCCGACGAAAGGAAATCAAGCCCGCCCGGCGAGACCTTGGAGCCGAAGCCACGACCCTGAATCGTCAGGGCGAAAGTACCCTGCACTTCCTCGCAGGCACGCACGCAGCGCGAGCACACGATGCACTTCGATTCATCGAAAGTGAAATAGGGATTGCTCTCATCCTTGCCGGCAGCAAGGTGGTTCGCTCCGGGCGCATAGCGCACCTCACGCAGTCCCACAGCACCAGCCATATCCTGCAGCTCACAATCACCATTGGCAGAGCAGGTCAGGCAATCGAGCGGATGATCGGAAATATAGAGCTCCATCACGCCCTTGCGCAGCTTGGCCAGCTTGCCAGTCTGGGTATGAACGACCATGCCCTCTTCGGCCGGTGTCGTGCAGGAGGCAGGCGTGCCGCGCCGTCCCTCGATCTCGACAAGGCACAAGCGGCAGGACCCGAAGGCCTCGAGGCTGTCGGTTGCGCAGAGCTTGGGAATCTTCGTGCCCATGGTCATGGCAGCTGCCATGACGGAGGTGCCCTGCGGCACAGTGACCGGCTGACCATCGATCGTCAGCGTCACCGTGGACGACGACGGACGGATGGGAGTGCCGGTATCGATCTCCTTGATGAGGCCCATGGTGATCACCTATTCGGCAGCAAGCGCAGACGGGCCGCGCGCAAAATCTTCAGGGAAATGGGTGAGCGCGCTAACGACCGGGATCGGCGTGAGTCCCCCCAATGCGCAAAGCGAACCATCGGTCATCAGGTTGCAGAGATCTTCCAGAACAGTAAGATTCTTTTCGCGCTGCTGACCGGCGATGATGCGATCAATCGTCTCGACACCACGGGTGGATCCGATGCGGCAGGGCGTGCACTTGCCACAGCTTTCGATCGCACAGAACTCCATTGCAAATCGCGCCTGCCTGGCAAGATTGACGGTATCGTCGAACACAACCACGCCGCCATGGCCGAGCATCCCCTTGACCGCCAGCATCGCCTCATAGTCCAGCGGCGTATCCAGCAGGCTGGATGGGAAATAGGCGCCAAGCGGACCACCGACCTGTACGGCGCGGATCGGTCGGCCTGAGTTTGTTCCCCCGCCGATACCTTCGACGAGTTCGCGGATTGTCATGCCGAAGGCAAATTCGTACAGCCCGCCTCGCTTCACGTTCCCGCCAAGCTGGAAGGGTTGCGTTCCGCGCGAACGACCCATGCCATAGGCAGCATAGGCGGCTGCACCATTGGCCATGATCCAGGGCACGCTGGCAAAGGACAGCACATTATTGATGACCGTCGGCTTGCCGAACAGCCCGCGCAGGGCCGGCAGCGGCGGCTTGGCGCGCACCTGCCCGCGCCTGCCCTCCAGGCTTTCGAGCAGTGAGGTTTCCTCACCGCAGATATAGGCTCCTGCCCCGAGGCGCGCTTCCATATCGAAGCTGCGGCCGGAACCAGCGATGTTGGAACCAAGCTTGCCCGCTGTGCGTGCGCATTCAATCGCACGCGACATGATGGCGAATGCGTGGGGATATTCGGAGCGAATATACACATAGCCGCGTGTCGCACCGGTTGCGAGACCCGCGATCGTCATGCCCTCGATCAGCGTGAAGGGGTCGCCCTCCATCAGCATGCGGTCGGCAAAGGTGCCGCTGTCGCCCTCGTCCGCATTGCAGACGATGTACTTCTGGTCTGCCTTGGCCCCAAGGACGGTCTTCCACTTGATGCCTGTCGGGAAACCCGCACCGCCACGCCCCCGAAGGCCCGATGCGGTCACTTCAGCCACGGTCTCTTCCGGGGAGATCTTGAGGGCACGCTCAAGCCCGACCCAGCCACCGTTCGCGCCATAGTCCTCCACCGAGAGCGGATCGATCACACCGCATCGCGCAAAGGTCAGACGCTGCTGGCGCTTCAGCTGGGCAATGTTATCAGCCAATCCGAGGCACAGCGCGTGGGCAGCGCCCTGCAGGAAACCTGCATCGAAGAGGGTCGGCACGTCGATCGCAGTCACAGGCCCGTAAGCGACGCGTCCGGCAGCGGTGAGGACTTCGACCATCGGCTCGCACCAGACGAGCCCACGCGAACCATTGCGCACGATCTCAACGGAAAGGCCACGACGCTCAGCCTCGCGGGCAATGGCACGGGAGGTCGCGTCCGCACCCAGAGCAAGCGCAGTCGAGTCGAGGGGGACAAAGACACGAAATGTCACGAGCGGCCTCCCACAGCTTCGGCAACCAGGGCATCAAGCCGCGTCGCATCAAGTCGTCCGACCGGCTCTCCGTCGATCAGGCAGGCCGGCGAAGCTGCGCAGTGGCCCAGGCAATACACGGCCTCAACGGTGAGATGACCACCTGGCAAGGTCTCCCCCGGCCCCAAACCGTGAGCGTTCTTGAGATGAGCAAGCAATTTGTCGACCCCCATCGACTGGCAGGCCTCCGCGCGGCAGATTTTCAAAACATGGCGACCAACGGGTTCGCCATGGAAATAATGATAAAAGCTGATGGTTCCATGCACTTCGGCAAGAGACACGTTGAGTGCTTCTGCAATCAGCGGAATGGCAGCGCGGTCCACATAACCGAACTCTTCCTGCAGAGCATGGAGGATGGGGAGCATGGGCCCTTCGAGGCCACTCAGCTCCTGAATGAGCTCAAGCGCACGGCCCTCTTCGAAGGGTCTGACCCGGTGCTCCAGCATTGAGACGTCTCCAACCTGCCATTTTTTTGACATTCGATCGTTGCGGCTGCACTCGCCAGCCGTCAAATCGAATTCTTTGAATGTTCGATAGATTAAATCTATCAATTAGAGGATAAAAATTCCGCTGGCGGGGAGACTACCTTATTAATTTCAATAGGTTCGACGGCGGCAAAGAGCGCTTTGGCCAAGGGCGACGAGGGCTCTCGGTCGGATATGATTAGACCAACGGATCGACTTGCCTGAGGTTCTACCAATGGAACGGCCAAGGTGTTCTTTGGCAGGCCAAAAAACCGCAGGAGAGGCGTGGGGACAATGCTGGACCAGTGGCCGGAAGCCGTGTGCGAGCAAAGGTTGAAGATGGAATTGGTCTCGACGGCCGGCACTGGTGCCTCCCCAACCGACCGGAAGATGCCATCAATGATCCGGCGGTTCTGCATATCGGGTGTCAGCAAGCAAAGGGGCACACTTGCCGCTTCCGCCCATGTCAGGCTGGTCCGGCCCGCAAATTGGGCGGAACTGTGAGTCAGGAAGACATATTCCTCCGAATAAACCGGCTTCGAGCGGACACCGGACAGCGGCTCATTGTCGAGATAGGTAATCCCGGCCTCGAGGTCGAAATTTTCGATCCCGCGGGCGATCTGGTCGGAGGTCATGGACAGGACTGTCACCGTAACCTTCGGGTATAGCGCATAGAAAGGAGCGGTCAGATGTGAAACCACGGGCAGTGCCGTGGGAATGGCACCCAGCCGCAGCCGGCCAGAAAGCCCCCGACCAAGCTCATCCAGGCTCTGCCGCATGGAACTACATTCGGCAAGGATCCGCTTGGCGTGCTCGAGCACCACAAGGCCCTGCGGGGTAAAACCATTGAACCTGTGCCCCCGCTCAACGATCGGCAAACCCATTTCCTCTTCGAGTGCCCGGATCGCCGCAGATAGTGTGGGCTGGGAGATATTCGATGCCGCGGCGGCCCGCCCAAAATGGCGTTCGCGTGCAAGAGCAACGAGATAGGCCAGTTGTTTCAGGACCATCTGGACATTCCCCCACCGCCTTCAGATTGAGGCGCATGCGCTTGAAGTGAAATGGGCGTTTAGCACGCCCTGCCCATGGCACCTTTCTGGTCGACAGTTCGAAAGATTTTACGGCGAATTGCAAATCGGCGATCAGTCGGTCATGTTCGCGCCGCTCGATCCGCCCGGCTAACTGACCCAACGCCGGATCCGGGCCCCTGTGATGCAGAGACTGAGCCTCATGACCTATCTCGATACTGATGCCTTCGAACGGACTCCCCTCGAGCGGGAGCCCTACGACCACATCGTGATTGAGAATTTCATCCGTCCAGCGATGTTCAAGGCCGTCTCAGCTGACTTCCCCAAAGTGCCGGGGCCGGGGTCCCACCCTCCTTCAGAACTCGACATTCGTGGCCATTTTGCCGGCCTCATGGATGAGTTGCTTGGCGACGACTTCCGCCACGCCCTGGAGAAAAAGTTCGACGTCGATCTCGCGGGGCGCCCAACCATGTACACGGTGCGTGGATTCGTGCGTGAGAAGGACGGCCAGATCCACACTGATACTAAGACGAAGATCATCACCCTGTTGCTTTATATGAACGAGGGTTGGGAATCGGACGGTGGCCGGCTGCGGATCCTCCGCTCGGGCACCGACCTCGAAGACTTCAAGTCAGAAGTGCCCCCCTATGGTGGCACTCTGCTGATCTTCCGGCGCTCCGAAACATCATGGCACGGGCACAAGCCGCAATCGGGTCCGCGCCGTGCCATTCAGCTCAACTGGGTCACCAGCCAGGAGGTCGTGGATCAAGAGCAGAGCCGGCATCGTATTTCGACACGGATGAAGAAACTCAAGGCAGCCGTCTTCGGCGGAGCGAGTTGATCAGTCCCGCCGCATGCCGCGGCTACCGTAAAGGAAGGCGAGCGCGGCAACGATGAGAAGGCCAACGTTCAGACTGGTGCCAGCCAGCTGGGTGCCGGACGCATCTGATAAAGCGCCCACGATCACAGGGCCGACCACAAAGCCCACATCACCGAAGGTCCGTTGCATGCCCATGCCCGGACCATAGCGCTCGCGCGGCAGGCAGGCGATCGTGAAAGAACTCGTCGCCGGGTAACTGAGGCCCGATGAGATCCCCAGGAATGTCACCCCTACCCAGAACCAGAATGCGGAGGGCGCGGCATATATGAGCGCCAGTGAACCGGCCGACCCCATGGCAGCGGCAAAGACCATGACCCTCACGCCGAACCGGTCGATCAAGGGTGAGGCGATCGGAAGCGCCACAAAATTCATGCCTGCGTTAACTGTCAGGGCAAGCCCAACCTCGCCGACACTCAGCCCAAAACTATCGTGACCCAGGATCGGGATCAGCTGGAAAAGCGTGGCGGCCCGCGTGAAGAAAACCATCCCGGCCAGAAGGCATATGGCCGTAAAAGGCGCTGTCATCATGCCACGCTTGCTGACTGACGACGGCAGCGGCTTGCGCGCATCCGCCTTGTTCAGGGTGTCTTCAAAAGCAAAGATGGCGAGGGCCGCGGCCGCAAGGCCAACAAGCATGTAGGCCCAGAATGGCGCGGTGTAGCCGAAGTAATTGGCGAGATAGCCGCCGAGTGCGGGACCGAGTGTGGCGCCGAGCTGCACGGAAGCCTGGTAGAGAGACAGGTTCCCGGCGCGGGAGGCAGGCGGGCTGATGTCGGCGAGCGCCGCCATGGACGTCGTCATATAGATGCCCGATCCTACGCCCTGGAGAAATCGCCAGGCCAGCAGAACCGTGAAACTGTCTGTCAGCGCCGCCCCCGCCGCAGAGAAGGCCACGATGATGGGACCTGCTGCAAGCAGGGGCCTCCGCCCGATCTTCTGGGAGAGATAGCCCGCCGGCAGGTTGGCCATGAGCCGTCCTACCCCGAAGATGGTTACAAGCAGGCCAACCAGAGTGCTCGAAACACCCATTGTCTGCGCATAGAGGGACAGAACCGGGGCGATGATCCCGGTGCCTGCCATAATGCAACCGACCATGACGATCAGCGGCAGCAGTCGCTTCTCTCGCCGGAGAGGTGCGAGGAGTCGGGAGTAGAAGGGCATGTCTGTCTATCGCAGCCACCGGGATCATCTGCAACCCGCTTGCAGGTGCTGGACAAAAGTCGAAGGCGAGGCGATTGTCGCCCCGGACGCAGCTCGCCTTATGTGGCACTGCAGCAATTTCAGGGAGTGGACCAGATGAACAAGCCAGAAATCCCGCCGGCGGATACGGAATTGGCGCTGCGCCTGAAGGTGGCCGCCTGCACGCAGCTCCTCGTACACCACAAGCTGATGAACTATTCGGGACACGTCAGCGCTCGCCTGCCCAGCCGCGACGCTTTCCTGATCCAGCCAATCGACGTCCCGCGCTCCGGCCTTGGCCCAGAGCACCTGCTGATCTGCGACTATGATGGCAAGATCCTGCAGGGTCCGGCAGGCGAGAAGGCACCAGCAGAAGTGGCGCTTCATGGCGAAATCCTTCGTGCTCGCCCCGATGTGAATTCGGTGGCCCATTTCCATCACGACCTGACGAATGCCTTCACCCTGGTGGAAGACCGCCCGCTCCTGATCGTGAAAAACCATGCCATCCGCTGGGCGGATGGCATGCCCGTGCATCCCGATCCAGCTCATGTGGCCAATGCGAAGCTGGGACGCGCCGTTGTCGAGACGCTGGGCAAGCACCACGCCCTGCAGATCCGCGCCCATGGACAGGTGATTACAGCCGAAAGCGTTGAAGCGGTCCTGACCGATTCAGTGCATTTTGTCGAGAACGCCGAGGCTCTTTATCACGCCACCTGCCTTGGCAAGGTCGTCCCCCTGAGTCCGGCCGACATCGCCTCCTTCGCCGAGCATTTCAAGAGGACGCGCCACGTCAACAAGCTGTGGCGCTTCTATATTGAAAGCGGGCAGGCGGACGGCGTTCTGCCTGCTGACTGGAACATCTGAAGATTCGAATGCCCCTGTGAGCATTTCACGGGGGCATTTTCTACAGACCCGATGGACAAGGCATCAAGCCGTCTGTATGGGGTGATCTTAGAGAGCTAACTCGGCGCGTCCGACGCGGCCGGAGGAACGCGACGCCGGCACACGAATGCCTGGCGCATCATGGATGGCGCAATGCACGACATTGATTTCGACCACGAACACGCTGGCCTGTCCGAGCAGGATAAGCTCGAAATGGCCAAGTTCATCTGGAGCCAGGAGAGCGTCGAGCTGAATACGATCGGCATCGACGTGGGCAGCTCGACCTCGCACCTGTTGTTTGCGAAGGTGACCCTCCAGCGACAGTCCCAGGGCCTGTCCAGCCGCTTCGTCGTGACCAACCGTGAGGTTGTGTGGCGTTCGCCCATCATGCTGACGCCCTTCGTCTCGGACGGCACCATCGACGCCCATGCGCTCGAACACTTCATCCACGACGCTTACCAGTCGGCCGGCATGAAAAGGTCGGACGTGGATTCAGGCGCCGTGATCCTGACCGGCGAAGCCATCAAGCGGAAGAATGCCCGCGCCATCGACGAGCTTTTCGCCGATGAAGCCGGCAAGTTCGTCTGTGCCACCGCCGGCCACAAGCTGGAATGCACACTTGCTGCGCATGGTTCCGGCGCTGTCGCACTCTCCCGCCAGCGCAACTGCACTGTGCTGCATGTGGACGTTGGCGGCGGCACGACCAAACTCGCGCAAATTGAAAATGGCGTGATCAAGTCTGTAGCCGCCTTCGCTGTTGGCGGACGCCTGCTTGCAGCTGACGCGAATGGCGATTGGACCCGCGTGGATCAGTCGGCATGGCTGGTTGCCCGCGAGCTTGGCATTTCGACGGATGCAAAAACACTGTCTGACCCGGCTGTGCGTGAGCGCATTGCCCATCGGCTTGCACAGCTCGCTGTCGATCAGATCGTCGGTGCGCCGCTCGACCAGCTCGGCAAGGAACTCGAGCTGACAGATCCGCTCGTGCGGGCAACGCCTCCGGCAGCAATCACATTCTCCGGCGGTGTGTCCGAATATATCTTCGAGACTGAGACACGTGAATTCGGCGACATTGCCAAGATGCTCGCACGTGAAATTCGCCGCCTGCTCAAGGAACGTAATAACGTTCCGGTGGTCGATCCGGGTAGCCGCATCCGCGCGACCGTCATCGGCGCCTCGCAATTCACCGTGCAAGTCAGTGGCAAGACGATCTTCCTGTCGAGCCCGGACGTGCTGCCGGTCCACAATGTGCCGGTCGTACCCGTCGGCGTGGATCTTTCCGGTGAAATCGATCCTGAGGCTATTGCCATTAACATCCAGCAGAAGGTCGAACAGCTCGATATCACGCCGGGTGGACGCATGGCTGTCTCATTCACATGGGCGGGCGACCCCGAATACAAGCGTCTCTTTGCCGTTGCACAGGGCATCCTGAAAGGGACCGCACCCAAGGGCAAGCGCAACGATCTGCTGCTGTTGATGATCGATGGTGATGTTGGCAAGACGATGGGCAACCTGCTGGTCCGCGAACTCGACTTCCCAGGCGAGCTCGTCTCCATCGACGGCGTGCAGCTGCAGGAACTCGACTATGTGGATGTCGGCGAAATGATCACGCCACCCGGCGTCGTGCCCGTGGTGATCAAGTCCCTTCTCTTTTCTTAAAAATACGAGGAAACCCCGATGAGTGAAGCCACACCGGCCCGCTACGGCATAGACCCCTACCTGGAATGGATTGCCAAGGAAGGTCTGCCTGTCACCGAGGACTATGGCATCGACCTGTTCACGGTCGAGACCAAGATGTGGGACCGCTATGGCGTGAAGGGCGCGGCCGTTCACCTGAAGGGCCGTGGCGATTTCTGCAACATGTTCCTGCTCGATGTCCCCCCGGGCGGCTCGACCGCGCCACAGAGGCATCTCTATGAGGACGTCTATTATGTCCTAGAGGGCCATGGCTCGACGCAGATCGAATTCGCCGATGGCACAAAGCGCTCATTCGAATGGGGGCCGAAGGCCCTCTTCGCGATCCCACTCAATGCCAAGCATCGGCACTTCAATTCGTCTGGCCGCGAGCGCGCCCTCCTCGTGACCACGACTGACCTGCCGCTCGTGATGAACACCTTCCACAACGAGAAGTTCATCTTCGATACGGATTTTGACTTCGCTGAACGCGCTGGCAAGCAGGGCTACTACAGTGGCGAGGGCGACCTCATCACCGTGCGCCCCGGCAACCACATGTGGGAGACGAACTTCGTCCCCGATCTCGCCGGTATCGAGCTGAAGAGCTGGGGCGACCGTGGCGCAGGTGGCACCAACATCATGTTCGTCCTCGCCGACGGCACGATGCATGCGCATATTTCCGAGATGCCGGTTGGTACCTACAAGAAGGGCCATCGCCATGGTCCGGGCTTCCACGTCATGTGCGTGACCGGGCACGGCTACTCCCTTCTGTGGTTCGACAAGGACAAGGACTTCCTGCGGATCGACTGGAAGCACGGCGTTGTCTTCCCGCCGGCAGATCAGCAGTTCCACCAGCATTTCAACACGAGCCCGGAGCCAGCCCGCTACCTCGCCACCGGCGTTGGCGGCCTGCGCTATCCGCTCACAGTGCAGCAGCGTCGCTCGCTCCTCGGCCTCAAGCCGGGTGAGAAGGGTGCCGTCTCGACCAGCATCAAGGAAGGCGGCGACCAGGTCGAATATGACGATCAGGATGCCCGCATCCAGCAGATCTGGGTCGAAGAGACCAAGAAGTATGGCGTTGAGCAGAAGATGGACAAGTTCTTCGCCAAGTGATCCCCCACACAGGGAGATCGTGATCATCTGACTGACAAGCCAGAGGCTTCCCGGACCATCGGGAAGCCTCTTTTCGTTGGGGGTTCTGCCTATAAAATCCGGTTGAACCGAGGCCCCGGGGCTGTCATGAAAGCGCCATCGCTGGCGCTCAGGGCGCCGCCTTCATGATCCGGGGGAGAGAATGGGCAATATCCATCTGACGCTGGCTTGCGGCGACTATGAAATCGTCCGTGCGCTCAAGGAAGGTGCCGTCAAGGTGGACGGCGTGGACCTGACTGTTCTGACCGACATCGACTCCTCAACCCGCCATTGGCGCTTCCTGCGCAACCGGGAATTCGACGTCGCGGAAGTCTCCGCGTCATCCTATCTCCTAGCTCGCGACACCGGGCAGGAACTCGAAGGCATCCCGGTCTTCCTGCATCGCCGCTTCCGTCACGAATTCGTCTTCGTCAACACGAAGAAGGGCATCAAGTCCCCGAAGGACCTCATTGGCAAGCGGATCGGCGTGAAGTCGTTCCAGGTCTCCGCAATCCTTTGGATGCGCGGCATCCTTGAGCATGAGTATGGCGTTCCGCACAAGTCGATCCACTGGTTCTCTGAAATCGACGAGGACGTGGAATTCACCCCCGCCCCTGACCTCAAGTGGAGTCGCCTGCGCGACGATCAGACTCTCGAGGACATGCTCGTGGCCGGCGAACTCGACGCGGTCCTGCATTCCGACATCATCGATCCCTATCTCAAGGGCGATCCCAACGTCGCGCGCCTTTTCGACGACTACAAGGCCGAGGAAGAGCGTTACTACAAGAAGACCCAGATCTTCCCGATCATGCATGTGATGGGCATCAAGCGCGAGATCGTCGAGCAGTATCCGTGGCTGCCAGTCAATCTCTACAAGGCCCTCGACAAGGCCAAGGACATCGGCATGAAGCGCATGTTCAATCCGCGCATTGCCCCGCTGGCCTGGTATCGCCACGCCATGGAAGAGCAGAACCAGCTTCTCGGCAAGGATCCATGGGAATATGGCCTCACCGACAAAAATCGCCACAACCTTGAAACCCTGATCGGCTATTCGCACGAACAGGGCATGCTGAAGCGCAAGTGGCCGGTCGAAGAGCTATTCCTTAGCGTCTCCCAAGGCCGCAAGCGCGGCGGCTTCCGCGTCTGACCTGAAGGAACCACCTCATGGCGATGAGCTTCTTCAATCCGATCTATCTCGAAAATTCGGTTCGCGCCGCACTCGACGAGGACCTCGGGCGCGCTGGTGACATCACGACACTGGCGACCATCCCTCAGGGCCGCATGGCAACGGCAGTTTTAGCTGTTCGCAAGCCTGGAACCGTTGCCGGTCTTCCGGTTGCCGAGGCGGTTTTCCGCCTCATCGATCCGAGTGTGACGTTCGAAGCGCTCGTGGAAGATGGCACAGCCGTGCCGGGCAACCGTACACCGGTCGCCCGCATCTCAGGGGATGCGCGCTCCATCCTGACCGCTGAGCGCGTGGCGCTGAACTACATTTGCCGGCTGTCAGGGATCGCGACGCTGACCGCCAAATATGTCGCACTGGTCGCCCATACCAACGCGAATATCTGCTGCACGCGAAAGACGACCCCTGGGTTCCGCGCCTTCGAGAAATATGCGGTGCGCTGCGGTGGGGCGATGAACCATCGCTTCGGCCTGGACGATGCCGTCCTGATCAAGGACAACCACATTGCCGTGTGTGGCGGCATTCGCGAGGCCCTGCGTGCAGCCAAGGCCTATGCAGGACATCTCGTGAAGGTTGAGATCGAGGTCGACACCCTCGACCAGCTGCGCGAAGTGGTTGATGAGGGTGCGGACTTCTGCCTGATCGACAACATGAGCCTCGATCAGATGCGCGAGGCAGTGAAGATCGCGGCTGGCCGCGTCAAGCTTGAGGCCTCAGGCGGGGTCAACGAGACGACAGTGAAGGCAATTGCGGAAACAGGCGTCGACCTGATCTCGTCAGGTGCGCTCACGCACTCCGCTCCGATCCTCGATCTCGGCCTCGATATCGAGATCGCCTGATCAAGCTAAATCGAACAAAAAGGCCCTGCAGTCTTGCGGCAGGGCCTTCAGATTCCGAGATCGCCATACCTTATTCGGCGGCGGTCGTCTTGATCTTGTTGGCCTCGTTGAAAGCCAGCTCCTCGTCGGAGGCACCAAGTGTTTTCCAGTCGAGGCCCTTGTCCACGACGCCTTCAAACGAATGCAGCCTGGATTGCGGTATGCGCGGTTGCTGGGCGCCTATCGCAAAACCACCTGACTTGAAGATATTTGCGGCCTCAACCATCTGACGGCGGAACTCGACAATCGCCAGATCGCTGGCGCCGAGAATCTCATCTGACCGGTCAGCGATCGGTCCGATCGTCTCCCACATGGCGATATCCTGGTTGGGAATTCCACGGATACC
>CAISZN010000090.1 GCA_903889985.1 uncultured Hyphomicrobiales bacterium
GCGCGCGAATTCCTTCCATCGGCCCAGCACGTCGTCGTTCATGGCGTCGACCACGACGCCCTTCTTGGAATAGATGTCGACCACTGCCTTGTCGTCGGCCTTGGCGGCCTCGTATCCAAAGGTCTCCATCTCGGCGCCGACGTCCATGATCGCGTCGCGCTGGTCTTTGGGAAGCGCATCGAAAATCTGCTTGGACATGAGCAGCGGCTCGAACATGAACCAGTAGGACTTGCCGCCGCCGCCTGCGAGATTCTTGGCAAGCTCTTCCATGTGGAAGGAGATCAGGCTCGTCGACGAGGTGACTGCAGCATCGACGGCGCCCGTCTGCATGGCGGCATAGACTTCGTTCGAAGGCAGCGAAACGACCGCCGCGCCAGCCTCCTTGAACATCAGGTCCATTTCGCGCGAGCCGCCGCGAACCTTCATGCCCTTGGCGTCTTCCGGCCCCAGCAGGCGCTTCGAACGGCTGGCGCACCCCCCGGCCTGCCAGACCCAGGAGACGATCACGATGCCCTTCTGTTCGCAGATGCGAGCGATTTCCTGACCGATGGGTGCGGTCTTCCACGCCATGCCCTGGCTATAGGAAGAGACGAGGCAAGGCATCAGGGTGATGTTGAGCTCCTGCACTTCACCGCCGGCATAGGCGAGCGGATAGAGGCTCATGTCGAGAGCGCCCTTGCGCATGGAGGAGAACTGCGCCGTGGTCTTCATCAGAGAACTGTCGGGATAGACATCAGCGCCAAGCACGCCATTCGTCTTCTTCTCCAGTGCCGCAGCAAAGCGCTTGCAAAGACGATCGCGGAAATCACCATCCTCACCGCCCGAGCCCGGGAACTGATGCGAAATCTTGAGGCGCGTCGCCGCAAGCCCGCGGGTCGCGCCGGTCAGGATGGCGGGCGCAGCGAGAGTACCGGCTATGAACTGGCGACGGTGCAACATGGGCGACTCCTCAGGTTTGCCTGCTGAAGGGCATATTGGTCTTGTGGTCACTTTGGATTGGTCATATTCGCCATATCCGAGTCAATGTCGGCCAGGGGCAGATGGCCTGATAAGCTCATTCAACATTTGTCTAATAGGGTCTTTGCCTGAATGACTGAAGAATCCATGTTGCGCCGCGACATCGTGGACGCCGCCAAGTCTCTCAGCCGCCTCGGCCTCAATGAGGGAACCGCCGGCAATGTCAGCGCACGCCTTGGCCCAGACCTCCTGGTAACCCCCAGCGGCGTGGCCTATGACGAGTTGAAGCCTAAAATGCTGGCCCGCATGGCCGTAGACGGTTCTGATGACTGGACCGGCCCGCTAAAGCCTTCGAGTGAATGGCGCTTCCATCGCGACATCCTGCGTGCCAGACCCGAAACGGGCGCGATCGTGCATACGCATGCGACTTACTGCACTGTCTTTTCCATGCTGCGTCGCCCAATCCCTGCGGCTCACTACATGATCGCAGCCTTCGGTGGCCCGGAGGTGCGATGCACGGCCTATGGGCCCTATGGCACTCAGGAGCTTTCGGATCTGGCCGTCGAGGGGCTTGCGGGACGTCACGCGGTCCTGCTCGGCAGCCATGGCATGATCGTCATTGGTCGGGACCTCAAGGAAGCCATGTGGCGCGCGGTGGAACTCGAAGTGCTGGCCAAGCAGGTCTATCTTGCCACTGCACTCGCAAGCCCTGTCCTACTTGACGATGAGGAGATCATGCGAACGGTCGAACGCTTCAGGGACTATGGACAGAATGCACAGGACACGCCCCAGGAACGGCGTCAGCGAAAGAGGTCGTCATAGATTTTCGCCCATTTCGGCAGCGATTCATCAATTTGATCCGGCGTGAGATAGATCGCCTTGTAGGTCGTGCCATCAGGACGAAGGCTGGGATCCTTGGGCGTGACCTTCGGATCCACGGGCATGTAATCGGCCCGACGAAAGATCTCCTGCCCTTCTGACGAGACCAGAAAGTCGACCAGCAATTTTGCTGCATTGGGATGCGGTGCAGGCTTGGTGATCGAGACGGCGCTCAAGGCCGCCAGCGATGGCTGCAACTTGATCCAGTCGACAGGCGCTCCCTTTGCCGCACTGATGCCCGGGTGATTGTTGAAGATCTGCAGGGCGATCGCATATTCGCCTGCAATCACCTGATCGAGGACCGCGCGCGCAGCGAGCTTCACTCCAGCGATATTCTGCCTGGCGAAACGGCGCAGGTAGTCCATGCCCTTTTCGTCGCCCATATGCAGCAAGACAAGGCCGATGAAACCCGCAGCGCCCGACGGCGAGACATTGCTGCTCCAGACGATGCGGCCTTTCCATTTGGGATCAAGCAGATCCTCAAATGTTTGAGGCTGTGTGCCTTTCGGAATCTGATCCGTATTGAACCCTGGCGTCAGAACGTAAAGGTTGGAGCCGACCCAGCGCTTTGCCGGATCATAGAGCTCCTTGGGGAACCGCTGCTCGATGCCGTCCGGCAGCCAATGTTCCACGAAACCCGCCTGATCAAGGCTCACGACCTGCGAAAATCCATCGAAGACATCGGCGAGCATCTGGCCAGCCCTGCCCTCGTTGAGAACACGCAGACCGACTTCCGTCATATCGGCACGGACGTAGTCGACCATTACGCCATATTTTTTCTCAAAGGCGTCGGCGAGGGGACGCACGAACTGGTCGACGATGAGGGTCGTGTACCAGACCACGCGCCCTTCCTTGCGGGCTGCTGCCACGAGGGCCTCATCGGCCGCACGCGGTGCCCCAACCCCTGTCAGGACCACGGCAACCGCCAACGCGATGCGCGCGCAGTGCAGCATGGGCATCCTCCCTGTCATTCGTGGGGGTGATGCTAGCCGAGGCTTTCTCACCCGCCAACAGACTTGTGCGATGGCACACTGAAGGCCCACAATGGTTCTCGCCAAGATATTTTGGTTGCGATAACCTGAATTGGGTTGCGCCCATCTACGATGGAGGATTGTGATGGAGAGACGACTTTTCCTGAAGTCCCTGCTCGGACTGGCTGGTGCGGCCGTGGTCGGCATTGCGGCGGGATCGCAGGCCGAGGCCATGCCGGTGGACCACGCGACGAGCGCCCCTGAAACAAAGGTGGATGCCGCGGTCGCAACGCCGGAAGACGTCGAGTCTGCCAAGACCCAGTCAGTCCAGTACTACTGGCGTCGCCGGCGCGTTGTGCGCCGATACTATTACCGTCCGCGCTATGTGGTTCGTCCACGCTTCTATGTGCGCCGCCGCTATTATCGCCGCCGCTGGTGGTAAGCCGGGCGGGCGCCGGCCATCCTGGCGCCCGGTCGCTCTAGACCTTCTTTTTCAGAAGCTCGAAAAAAGCTGCGGCAGCCAAGCCCCAGCCAGCATTGAGATAGAGCCCATAGCCCGCAAAACTGCCGGCCGGCAGTCCCTTGAGATAGGTCACCACATAGGCCGAGACCGCCGTCGCGCAGATGGCTCCGAAGATGGTGGCGATCACGTAATAGAGACTACCGCGCGGCACGACGGGCGAAATCAGCGCCCACAGGATGCCCCATACGCCACCCCAGAAAGACAGGTTCACGACCCTGGGCAGCCCATGGGCATTGGCCTGGGGCGTCATGTCCCATGGGAATGCACGCCCCTGCACCACGAAATAAAGGATCAGCGCGACAATCTGGTGGCCAAGGGGCACAGCAAGGGCGCCCGCGATAAAACCGAGCACCAGAACCTTGAAGGACAGGCCCTTGGCCTGTCCTGGAATCGTTGCCGACGTGGCCATTCAGCCCTCCCGATGCGCTCTTGGGTTTGTCTTCGGCGCCTGGGGAAGCCTATCCGATCGGAAGATCTGGACAAGTGGCCGCATTCTTGCGGTTGAATGCAAGCCTTACCAGACGCCGGTATTCGGCATCGAGGCCCAGGGCTCCTGAACGGGCAAGGCATCCCCCTTCTGGAGAAGTTCGATGGAAATATTGTCAGGCGAGCGGACAAAGGCCATGCGCCCCTCGCGCGGCGGCCGATTGATGGTGACGCCCGCTTTCAAGAGCCGGTCGCAGGTCTCGTAAATATCATCGACCTGATAGGCGAGATGACCGAAATTGCGCCCGCCCGTGTAGACTTCCGGATCCCAGTTGTAGGTCAGCTCGACAAGCGGCGCGCGTGATTGTGTAGCCGCGGCTTCATCTTCGGGTGCGGCGAGGAAAATGAGGCTGAAGCGACCCTTTTCATGATCAACGCGGCGCACCTGCTTCAGACCAAGCTTGTTGCAATAAAAATCGAGTGACTCCTCAACATTGGTCACGCGGACCATGGTGTGCAGGTAGCGCATCGCGTCTCTCCAGATCAAAAATCCACAGGCAAAGATCGGCTGTCACATGGAAATGACAAGGTCCGGTTTCATGCCCGGTGGCACTCAAGGCAAATCAAGAGTAGCACACGCCGATGACAGATGCCCTGAACCACGCCCACGCTAAAAAGGAATCGGCGGCTCTCGCCTCCATAGCCGCCAGCGCGCTGATCACACTCGGCAAGCTAGTCGCAGGCCTGATGACGGGTTCGCTGGCGCTGATTTCGGAAGCTGGGCACGCCCTGCTCGACACGGGCGCCACCATCCTGACCTATTTCGCCGTGCGTGCCGCCCACAAGCCGGCGGACGACGAGCATCACTATGGCCATGGCAAGATCGAGGCTGTGGCAGCCCTTGCGGAGACCGGCCTTCTCGTCGTGCTCGCCGTTGGGGTCGTCGTGGAGGCCGTCCGGCGGCTGAGCGGCCATGCGAGCGAACAGATCGATGCGAGCTGGGTTGCCTTTGCCGTGCTTGGCGCCTCCATCACCATCGACCTCGTGCGCTGGCTCTCCCTGTCAAAAATCGCAAAGGAAACCAAGTCCGACGCGCTTGCGGCAGATGCTCTGCACTTTTCGAGCGATCTCGTGGGTTCGGTTTGCGTGGTACTGGGCCTCATCGGCGTCAGGCTCGGCTATGCGCAGGCCGATTCCATCGCGGCCCTGGGCGTAGCTCTTTTCATCGGCATTGCCGGCTATCGCCTCGGGCGACAGACCATCGACACGCTGGTCGATGCTGCCCCGAAAGGCCTTGCCGAGCGTCTTCGCAAGCGGATCGAGGCGACCGTAGGCGTCGTCGAGGTCGAGTCCCTTCGCCTGCGACCAGCAGGGCCCGAAGTGCTCGGCGAACTGCAGATCCGAGTTCCTCGCACCATGCCGCTCGAGCGCGTCGCAAGGGTCAAGCAGGAGGTCACGGATGCTGTCAATGCCGAGGCACCCGAGGTCAAGGTCACGGTCACAGCGGATCCGATCGCCCTTGATGACGAGACTGTCCTTGAACAGGTCCTGCTGATCTCGGCACGCCGTCGCCTGCCGGTGCATCATGTCACGGTTCAGGAGATTGACGGCGTGAAGTCCGTCAGCCTCGATGTTGAGCTCGACAGTCGCATGAGCCTGGCTCAGGCACATGAAATCGCCAGTGGACTTGAACAGGCCATTGTTTCCGAACTCGGCAGCGGTGTCGAAGTCGACACGCATATCGAACCACTGGAGTCGGATGAGCTCGCGGGCCGCGATGTGCCCGACGGGCAGATCGCAGACATGGTGAGCATCCTTGAGGAGGCTGCCCGAAACGGGCGCATCATCACCGACGTCCACAATGTGCGGGTCAGGCAGACAACGGCAGGACTGGTGGTCAACTATCATTGTCGGGCACCGGAACAACTCAGCGTTCAGGACGTGCATGATGCGGTCGACTTCCTCGACCAGCGCCTGCGCAGCCGTGTGCCCGAGATCACGCGCGTGGTCGGCCATGCGGAACCTTTGAAGTAGCCCGGCACTTGGCTGCTCCATCCTGCCCATTGGCGGTCCGCATGCTTTGAGGCTACACAGGCGCACTCACCGGGAAGAAACGTGCCTATGCCCTCATCCGCCAAGCCGAACGTCGCCCTGATTCTCGCGGCAGGGTTCATCATCCTGTTCATTGGCGGCGGTGCCCGGTTTGCCATCGGCCTCACCCTGCGACCCATGGTCGAGGAGCTTGGCTGGGTGCGCGGCGACCTCGGCCTTGCGGTCGCCATCTTCCAGAGTGTCAGCGCCGTGTTCATGTTCGTGGCCGGGCGCATGGCTGATCGCGTCAGCATCCGCGCGGTGCTGGTGGCAGGCATCGCCATTTCTGGCTTTGCGATGGGCGGCATGAGCCTCGTCTCGCAGCCTTGGCATGCTCTTTTGCTCTACGGGGTCATCTTCGCGCTGGGGAATGGCATCGGCTCGACCACGACCGTCGGCGTCATGGTCACCCGCGCCGTGCCGGAGCGCGCAGGGCTGGCCAATGCCTTCGTCAGCGGCGGCATGAGTGTGGGCCAGCTCGTGATCATCGCCGTGCTGTCAGCGGTACTGGTCTCAATCGGCTGGCGCTCGGTCTTCGTATGGGTCGGTGCCGCCCATCTGATCCTGATCCCGCTGGTCTTCTGGGCCGTGCCCGGTGCACCGCCAGCTGGCGCAAAGCGGGCGGATGCGGCGCAGGGGTTGAGCCTTGGCGAGGCGGTCCGGCGCCGCCAATTCTGGTTGCTGGCCGGCCTCTATGCGATCTGCGGTTTCGACGACTTCTTCGTCTCGACCCACGTGGTCGCCTTCGCTCAGGATCAGGGTGTGGAGGCCTATTTCGCCGGGAACATGCTGGCCGTGATGGGGATCTTCGGCCTCATCGGCGTGCTCTGGTCAGGCTGGTGGGGTGACCGGGTCGGGCCAATGCTGCCCACCCTGATTTCCTTCGTTGCCCGGGTTGCCGTCTTCGGGCTGGTGCTGGTGGATACTTCCGTACCGTCCGTGATGATCTTTGCCCTGGTCTTCGGCTCGACCTTCCTCGTCACGGCACCGCTCACAGTGCTCTATGTCCGCGACGCCTTCGGCACCCGCAACCTTGGGGCGATCTCCGGCCTGATCACCATGATCCATCATATCTGCGGCGGCCTTGGAGCCTGGCTGGGCGCGCGGGTCTTCGACCAGACCGGCAGCTATCACTTTGCCTTCATAGCGGTCTTCACGGCGTCGGTGGCGGCAATCCTCTTCTGCTGGTGGCTGCGGCCGCAAAAGGCGCCCCTGACAGCTTGAAGCCCGCCGACAAGGTGGGGTCAGTGGGGGACTTGACCTTGCCGGCGATTATGTTAGTGAATATTCACTCATATAAATCCGCGGGAGGCGGATCATGTTTGGATCCCTGATGTTGTCCCGGCGTTTTGCGCCGCTCTTCTGGTGCCAGTTCTTTTCTGCCTTCAACGACAATTTCGTCCGCCAGATGCTGGCGCTGATGATCCTGTTTCGCCTCGGCGAAGGAAGCGGATCGCTCGTCACCCTGGCGGTCGCCATCTTCATCCTGCCCTCCTTCCTGCTCTCCGGCCTTGGCGGCGAGATGGCGGATGCCCATGACAAGTCCGTGCTGGCGCGCCGGCTGAAGTTTTCCGAGATCTTCGTCCAGATGATCGCGGCAGCTGGCTTCTACTTCGGTTCCCTGCCCCTGCTTTTTGCAGCCCTCTTCGGGCTAGGCGTCATCGCCGCCCTCTTTGGTCCCATCAAATATGGCATCCTGCCGGACCATCTCGCCACCAGCGAACTGCCCGCTGGCAATGCGCTGGTCGAGGGGGCCACCTTCCTTGCGATCCTGTGCGGCCTCATCGTTGGTGGTTATGCCGCCGGCCACGGACGTGCGCCCGAAACGGTCGTGATCCAGCTGATGCTGGTCGCACTGGCCTGCTGGGGCGCGAGCCGCTTCATTCCAGCCACCGGAGCTGCGGCCCCGAACCTGCAGGTCGACACCAACATTTTTGCGTCGACCGCCCGCCTGCTGCGCGACCTCAAGGGTGAAGATCGTTTGTGGATCGGCGGCATTGCGGTCAGCTGGTTCTGGATGACCGGCGCCATAGCCCTGTCTCTCGTACCGGTTGTCGTGAAGACTCGCATTGGTGGTGGGGTCGATGTGGAGACGGCCATCAGCGCCCTCTTCGCTGTTGGCATCGGCACAGGCTCGCTGCTTGCAGCTGCTATGGCCCATGGACGCATCCGCCTCCTGCCGGTACCGCTGTCCGGCCTCGTGATGGGGATCTTCCTGCTCGACCTCGGCATTGCCACTCACGGCCTTCCGCAGGCCAGCGAGAGCGTGTCGCTGAGCACATTTCTGGCAAGCGCAAGCGGTGTGCGCATTGCTATCGACGTCGCTGGTCTGGCAGCAGCAGGCGGCATGTTCGTTGTCCCGATCTTCTCTGCCGTTCAGGCC
>CAISZN010000091.1 GCA_903889985.1 uncultured Hyphomicrobiales bacterium
GCCTTTGCTGTTTTTGGCCGCGGTGGTTCGAGAAAGATCGCGGGCAACCTTCGTCCGCTGGCCGACATTGGCAAAGCTGCAGGATATCGGCCAATATTGAGGTCTTGCGAGAATAGGATGATGAAAGGCTGCAACGATGGGTGATCTGGTGTCCGGACTTTCCGTCGCCGGGCTGTTGTTGCCTGAGGCCGTTGCCTATTCCGCGATTGCAGGATTGACGCCCGGACATGCGATTTTTGCGGCAGTCCTGGGCCTCATTGTCTATGCAATCGTTGGTCAAAGTCGCTTCGCGATCATCGCGCCGACCTCATCCTCGGCAGCGATTCTTGCCGCAGCGGTTGCGTCATTCCCAAACGCGGACGCATCAGAAAGATTGGCTTTGGCCTTCGGGCTGGTTCTGGTCACCGGTTTTGTCTTTATCGTTTGTGGTCTGGCACGCCTGGGCAGCCTGGCGGATTTCATCGCGCGGCCGGTCCTGCGCGGTTTTGCTTTTGGCCTCGCGGTGACGATTGTCATCAAGCAACTGCCCCTTATTGCCGGCGTATCCGCCAGGGGTGATCCCTTCCAGATCCTGATCAGCTTGGGTGCGCAGGCCGGTGCCTGGAATCTGGTGAGTCTGCTTGTCGGGAGTTCAGCCTTGGCCTTGCTGCTGGTATTCAGGACGTTTCCTGCCTTGCCCGGCCCCTTCGTCGTCCTGACAATCGGAATCGTGACCTCGCTGACAACCGGCCTGTGTGGGGGGTCCACGGCTTGCGTGGGATCAATTGACATTCAATTGCTGACGCCGGGCCTGCCATCGGTGTCATTGGAGAACTGGAGCAGGCTGGCGCAATTGGCTGTTCCCATGACCCTGATTGTCTATGCAGAATCCTGGGGCTCGATGCGAACCTATGCTTTGCGTCGAGGCGGAACACTTGACGCCAATCGCGAACTCGTCGCACTGGGTCTTGCGAACATCGCGTCAGGACTGATGCGCGGAATGGCTGTGGGGGCGGGCTTTTCTGCCACGTCAGCCAATGAAGCTGCCGGTGCGCGGTCCCGGTGGTCGGGTGCCATCGCGGCACTAGCCATCATCATTCTGGTTGCGTTGGGACAGCAATATATCGCCAAGCTACCGGAAGCCGTGCTTGCTGCCGTGGTCATTGCCGCGCTTGCGCATGCCCTTGATCCCAGGCCGCTTGTTCAATTGTGGCGTCTTGATCGCGACCAGTATGTGGCCCTGACCACGGCCGTTTCGGTGCTCATTTTTGGGGTCCTCAATGGCATGCTGATCGCCGTCGCTTTTTCACTTGTGGCTGTGCTGCAGCGTTTTTCAAGGCCGATTATTGCCACGCTCGGGCGATTGGACGGTGGCCGTGACTTTGTTGATATCGAACGGCACCCTCAGGCGACGACTGATCCGGGCATTGGCGTCTACCGTCCTGCTGCGCCAATCTTCTTCGTCAATTGCGAGCGAATCTTCCGTCAGGTCGAATGCGAAATCGCCAAATCTCCCGGCATGGTCAGGGCCATTCTGAGTGTCGAGGAAAGCGACGACTTCGACAGCACGACGCTGGAGGCACTGATCGAGTTCGATACGCGCCTGTCGAAGGCAGGCCACGTCCTCTATCTCGCCAGGGTCAAGGACCAGGCCAGAGAACTGTTGAGTCGCAGTGGGGCCAGTCAACTGGCGTCCAGCGAACGATGCTTCTGGAGCGTGGCTGATGCGGTTGATGCTGCCCGTGCGGCAGACTGAGCGCCGCGCCGCCTGATCACCTACGTGGAACGCTGCAGCCGGAGGGGCTCCTACTCCGCCTTGATATTGTTGGCGCGAATGACCTCCCGCCAGCGCTCGCTGTCCTTGCGGATGAAGGCTGCGGCTTCCTCCGGCGTGTTGAGGACTGGCGCTGCATGGACATTCTTCACCAGTTCGCGCCCGGTCTCGTCACTCAGGACCTCACGAATGGCATCAGCCAACTTGGCGACAATCTCTGGCGGAGTCTTCGGAGGGGCTGCGGCGGCAAACCATGCCGTAGCATAATAGCCGGGGAGCTCGGACGCGATGGTCGGCACACCCGGCAACTCACTCCATGGGCGGTCTGTTCCCACACCAAGCGCCTTGAGGGATCCGTCCTTCACATAGGTATAGACGTCGACGAGATTGACGATGGTCATGTCCACCCGGCCGGCGAGCATTTCAGTCACCAGAGGGGGCACGCCGATATAGGGAACATGAAGCAGGTCAACGCCAGCCTGCGCCTTGAAGGCCTCAACGGACAGATGCAGGGTGCTGCCCACACCCGTCGATCCATAGGTCAGCTGGCCGGGTTTCGACTTGGCCAGGGCGATGAGTGATTTCATGTCATTCACGCCAAGGCCCGGACGCACGATCAGCACGTTGGGGACTTCCGCGATCACGGTGATGGGCACGAAGCCCGTGGGATCATAGGGAAGCTTGGGAAACAGATATTGGTTGATGGCCAACGAGGGCGGGGGGGCCGTCATGATCGTATAGCCATCCGGCGGTGACTTGAACGCCACATCCGCGCCGATGTTGTGGGACGCGCCGACACGGTTGTCGACAACGACCGGCTGGCCCCATTTCTTCTCAAGACCACGGGCATAGATGCGCGCAAGAAGATCCGCAGAGCTTCCCGCAGGAACCGGAACGACCACTTTGATCGGCCGCGAGGGAAAGGACTCCTGAGCCGATGCCAAGCCAGCAAAAAGGCAGGCGGCCGCAATCATTGCAGACAGTTTCATGCACCTATTCTCCAAGGTATTTGCACTGCTGCTCTTATCTCAGGGTGAGCAGTTCGGTTCGCGTCAAGGTCGAAGCCTTTGGCTTGAGCGGCTCGTTGTTACTGTTGGCGCTGTTCTGATTCAAGATCTGATACTGACCGATCAGGATCTCGTGATCGACGGCGGCGCTGCTGGTATCGGTAGGAATGACCACGGTGTAGTCGCGCAGGGTTGCGCCGATGGATGTGTAGAGCACGGACCCACTGATCTTCCAGCCGGTGAGGATCAGGGTCTTGATGCCCTTGTCCTTCAGGCGCTGGTCGAGGTCCGTATTGTAGAAGCGGTCCTGCGCCGAGGACTTGATGACGGGCTCCCCGTCGCGCGGCGCGATTTCCGGGAGCCACTTGTCCGCGGTCTGGGCGCGCGTGCCATAGGCAATGAACATCCCAGCCTTGCGGGCGCGCTCCAGAAGCGCCTGCATGGCTGGCAGCATTTCCTTGGCGCAGCGCGGCTGTGACTTGCAGGTTGGGTCGACAAAATCGAAGAGCAGCAGCGCAGTGCTCTTCGCTTCCAGTGAGACCGCAACGGGCTGAGGGAGAGCGGGCATGTCGAGCCGTACGGTCGGCGGGGCGGCTTGCGCCTGAGCTTCGCTCCAGCAGCCGATTCCCAAAAGTCCCGATAGCAGGATCGTTCCCAATCGGCTCATCGCCACCTCCGCTCACGCCTGTTATCCGGCTGCTCCATAGCAACACCTCATCTATGGAGCGTCAATGAGTGTGACATATTGCGTTGCAGCGTGGTTTCGGTGTGCGTCCCGCTCTCAAGGACGGGTGTAACGCCCAACGATACTGGCAGGCGCCAGC
>CAISZN010000092.1 GCA_903889985.1 uncultured Hyphomicrobiales bacterium
CGCCGCTCGACGGCGTCCTGTTGATGAGCCCGGCCAATCCCTCTGGCACGATGATGAGCCGCGAGGATCTGGCCGCTGTCTGCGCAACCTGTGATCAGCTGGGCATCTCCTTCATCTCGGATGAGATCTACCACGGGCTGACCTACAAGGAGCCTGCCGAGACCGCGCTCGCATACACGTCCAATGCGGTGGTCGTGAACTCTTTCTCGAAATACTACTGCATGACCGGGTGGCGTATCGGCTGGCTGGTCCTGCCGGAAATCCTGGTCCGGCCTGTCGAGCAGCTGCAGCAGAACCTGTCGATCAGCGTGCCCTACCTGAGCCAGATCGCTGCCGAGGCGGCCTTCGATGCGGGTGAGGAACTGGAGGAGGTGAAGGCCAGCTATGCCCGGAACAGGGCGCTTCTGCTCGAAACCTTGCCGAAGCTGGGCATCGCAAAATTCCATCCCGTCGATGGTGCGTTCTATGTCTATGCAGACATCGGCCACCTCACCAATGATTCCGTAGCCTTTTGCAGGCGACTGCTGGAAGAGGCCCATGTCGCGGCAACCCCGGGGGTCGACTTCGATCGCGGTAGAGGGAACAGGATGCTTCGCCTTTCATTTGCCGGGAGCGAAGCTGACGTTGCCGAGGGCCTCAAGCGTCTCGGAAACTGGTTGAGAAAAATGCAATAAGCTTCTGTATATAAGATCAATAATTGTAAATGAAAACGGCGCCCGAAGGCGCCGTTCTGATCATTGCGGCTATGTCTTACGACCCGCCGAATGTCTGCTTTGCACGAGCCCACCAGCCCGTCCGCTTTGGCCTTGCCGGATCTGAAGAGGCTTCCGGCAGCGGCTGCGTATAGGCCGGCGGTGGTTCGGGAGCCTTGGGGGCTTCCGGCTCAGCGACAACCACGGGCTGTGCGACCATGACCGGTGCGGGAGCAGGTTCCGGAGCTGGGGGCACATATGGCGCGGGAGCCGGCTCAACGACGGCCGGATGGGCGATGGCCTCAACCGGCACCTCGTGCGGATGCTCGTAATGCGCAAGCGGCAGCGCGAAGTCAGGAGCATCAACCGGAACCGGCGCTGCCGGGCCCTCGCCCTCAGGGGCAAAATCGTCCGAAGGCGAAGCTGCGAAGGCTTCATTCAGCGGGGCGATGCCTCTGTCGCCACCACGGCGACGATTGCGTCCACCGCGGCGCGAGCGACGACGGCGACGGCCATCCGCGCCGACCTCTGTGCGGTTATCCTCTTCACCTTCACCCTCGATTTCGAAGGCTTCGGCTTCGCTCTCGTCTGAGTCCCCGTCCGAGAAGGTGGCTTCGGCGAGTGTGGCGGGGATATCCCCGGCAATCTCGGCCATGACCGCAAGGCCCATGTCGGAGGGCTGCGGCGCATTCGAGTCCACATAGGACGGATCCCGGTCACCCCGGCCACGCCGACGACGGCGACGACGGCGGCGGCTATCTGCCTGTTCGTCAGTGCCATTGGCCTCCAGATCCTCGCCTTCGGCCTCTGTCTCTGTCTCGTCCTCGGTATCCTCGATCTCCTCTTCGAGATCGGCGATCGGAACGTTTTCCATGCGCACCATTTCAGGGCGCTTGTATTCGACCGGAGGAGAGGCGAGTTCGCCCCGCTCAAGCGCGTGATAGTTGGTGCCCGTCAGGGTGTCGTCGGCCTCGACAGTCACCACGACCCCAAAGCGCGCCTCAACCTCGCGCAGATGGGAGCGCTTCTGGTTGAGGATGTAGAGGGCCACCTCCGTGCGGGTCCGCACGGTGACATTGTGGGCCGAGTTGCGGACCAGCGTGTCTTCGAGAACGCGCAGGACATGCAGGGCAACGGATGCGATGGAGCGAACGGTGCCGGCGCCCACGCAATGCGGGCAGACCGTGGTCGAGCCTTCCAGCACGCCGGTGCGAATGCGCTGACGCGACATTTCCAGCAGGCCGAAATGGGAGATTCGACCGATCTGGATGCGGGCGCGGTCGTTCTTGAGCGCCTCCTTCATCCGGCGCTCGACGGTGCGGTTGTTGCGGTGCTCCTCCATGTCGATGAAGTCGACCACGATGAGGCCGGCAAGATCGCGCAGGCGAAGCTGGCGGGCGACCTCGTCAGCCGCCTCCACATTGGTGCGAACCGCCGTGTCCTCGATGTTGTGCTCGCGGGTGGAACGCCCGGAGTTCACGTCGATGGCGACCAGCGCTTCGGTCTGGTTGATGACGATGTAACCGCCCGACTTCAGGGTCACCACGTTCGAGAACATGGAATCGAGCTGTTGCTCGACGCCGAACTTGGCAAAGATCGCCTGCGGCTCACGCCAGGGCTGGACGTTCTTGGCATGGCTCGGCATGAGCAGGCGCATGAAGTCCTTGGCCTCGCGATGGCCTTCCTCGCCAGCGACCAGTACCTCTTCCACGTCCTTGTTGTAGAGGTCGCGGATGGAGCGCTTGATCAGCGAGCCTTCCTCATAGACCAGCGCCGGGGCGGTGGACTTGAGGGTCAGTTCGCGAACGGTCTCCCACATGCGCAGGAGATATTCGAAGTCGCGCTTGATCTCAGGCTTGGTGCGGCTTGCGCCAGCGGTACGCAGGATGACGCCCATCCCTTCCGGAACCTCGAGGTCCTGGACGAGTTCCTTCAGGCGCTTGCGATCGAGAGCATCTGTGATCTTGCGGGAGATGCCGCCGCCTCGGGCGGTATTGGGCATCAGGACCGAATAGCGGCCGGCCAGCGAGAGGTAGGTGGTGAGGGCTGCGCCCTTGTTGCCGCGCTCTTCCTTGACGACCTGGACGAGCAGAACCTGGCGGCGCTTGATGACCTCCTGGATCTTGTACTGCTTGCGGCCACGGGTCGGACGCAGGGGCATCTCTTCCATGGCGTCGCCGCCGACCTGCTCGACGTGCTCTTCTTCCTCGTCGTCATGCTCCTCGTCCCGGGCGGGGCGGCGCGCATGGACATCCTCGACATTCCCGAGGTCCTCGGTGGCGTCGCCATCCGGGGTGTCATGTTCCTCGATGACAGCATAGCCGGCTTCGTCCACACCAATGGTGTGGTCGTGATGGACAGGGGCCGCTTCGAATTCAACCACGGCCGGAGCCGGAGCTTCGGCTACGGGCTCGACGACTTCCTGTGCCGGGGCAATCTCGACAGGTGCCTCTGATGGCACGAAGGCAGGCGCTTCAGCCTCGGGGGCGGATTCCGAGATCGCCGCAGGGGCTTCGAAAGCCAATTCCGGAACCGGTGCGTCCGGATAGGCGCCTTCCGGCACTTCCGCGAACTCTGTCGGCGCCGCGTCGTGATGGCCCTCGTCAGTGGCGGCTTCGGAGACGGTCTCGTCGCCATGGTTGCGGCGCTTTTCGGCGCGATCGCCCCCATTGCCACGCTCGCGGCGACGGCGGCTGCGGCGGCCACGGTTGCCTTCTTCCTCGTCGTCCTGCGCGTGGGCGCGGGCCTCATCCTCGATCAGGGCCTGACGGTCCGCGACCGGGATCTGGTAGTAATCCGGATGGATTTCGGAGAAGGCCAGAAAGCCGTGCCGGTTCCCGCCGTAGTCAACGAAGGCCGCCTGGAGCGAAGGCTCCACACGGGTCACCTTCGCCAGATAGATGTTACCGCGAAGCTGTCGCTTGCTGGCTGCTTCGAAGTCGAATTCTTCGACCCTATTACCGCGTAGCACCACCACCCGGGTCTCTTCCGGGTGGGATGCATCGATGAGCATCTTGTTTGCCATGGGGAACTCTTGATGGCCGGGGGCCGGTCGCCGTCACGCGCGTCAAGCTGGGACGGACCTGCGCCCGCCCTGTCGATGGGCGGCGCGTCGACGAAGGGGCCGAGGCTATTGCTGAAAGTGAAAGGATGCGCTGGGCCGGGCCGGAGGGACGATGCCCATTGCCGGTCATGGCTTCTTCGCGATGGATTTGTTCGGCCACTGGGCCGGTCTGGATGGCGTGGGAGATCGGCCACACCAGTCCGCAGGTCACGTCGCGATACGAAACCGCACGGGTCCGGATGATCGGCCTCGTGGCGGTCGCAACAGTAACCTGGTCAGAACGGAACATGATCTCGGTACCCGTTCACGCGGCCGGAAGGGCCGCGTCATCCTGTCAGGATCGGCAAACGGGCCTTTTGAAGGTCCGCTCCGGGGCGCTCGTCCGGCGAAACTGCGATGATCGTCCATCGCTTGCCGGCGGCGCCGACGCGCCAAAGGCGCATCTTGAAAAGCCGAGTTCCGAACAGGAACTTCTTTTCATAACGGGTTGCCTGCTGATTTGGCAAGCTTAGCCTGCAAACTTATGTGGCTCCAGTGTCACGCTGCAAAGCCATCATCGCGGATCTGGCTTACGAACCGTTAACGTCTTGGGCGCTATGGCTTACAAGGTGTTAACGCGGGGCCATGCCCCGGCCTCAGGTGGGCGATGCAACCTCCGTTCCCGGTAAATCCTGGCAAATCCTGTCTGGCAGCAGCCTTTGCTGCCGGGCTGGTTTTGACCTGCTCACAGCCCGGGATTGCGCTTTCTCGCCAGCGACTTGCGCAGGCTGGCCCCATCGTCCTCAGTGCCCCTGACAGGGTCGCGTCCTCTGTTCATCTCGAAACCAAAGGCGAGACGACTCGACTCATCTTTGATCTGACGGAAAAAGTCCCGGCCTCCGCTTTTGCGCTGGCCGATCCGGACCGGGTCATCATCGATCTTCCCGAGGTGAATTTCCAGATTGATCCGGCCGTCGGGCAGGTGGCGCGTCCCGGAGCCCGCAGGCCGGCGGGTCGCCGAGCCGCAACAGCCCCTTCAGCAATGGCCCTCTCCGGGGTGGTCGGCTCGTTCCGGTTCGGGCTCTTTGCGCCCGGAAAATCCCGCATTGTCATCGACCTCGCCGAGCCTGCCCGGATCACGAAGGTTGTAACAGAGGGCGAGGACGCTGCTGCGCGGCTTGTGATCGAGCTGCAGCGGAGCGATCGGGCCACCTTCCTCGCGGCGGCCCGCAAGCCGACCCGCCTTCCGGAGGCGGTCGCGGCCATCCCGGCCCCAGCCACTCCATTGCCCACAAGCAACAAGCCTCTGATCGTTCTCGATGCCGGCCATGGGGGCGTCGATACGGGAGCACGCAGCCCGGACGGAACGCTCGAGAAGGACATCGTTTTCGAGTTCTCCAAGGCCCTTGAAGCCGAACTGGAGGGGTCCGGCCGCTATCGCGTCCTCATGACCCGCGCCACGGATATTTTCGTGCCGCTCGGCGATCGGGTCAAAATCGCCCGTAATGCCGGGGCTGCCCTCTTCGTCTCCATTCACGCTGATACGCTGGCGGGCGAACCCGGGGTTTCAGGGGCGACGGTCTATACTGTCTCGGACAAGGCCTCCGACTCCGAGGCGGCGCGGGTGGCCGAGAGCGAGAACCAGGCCGATCTCGTCGCGGGCCTCGAAAGCCAGGAGGAGCAGAGCGAGGTCAGCGACATCCTGTTCGACCTGACCCGGCGGGAAACCCGGGCCTTCAGTCATGTCTTTGCGCGGACCCTGATCGGCTACTGGAAGGACATTGGACGTCTCAACAAGAACCCCCAGCGCGCCGCCGGCTTTCGTGTTCTGAAGGCACCGGACGTGCCCTCGGTCCTGCTCGAACTCGGCTATCTGTCGAGTGACAAGGATCTTCAGGGATTGGTGACGCCAGCCTGGCGCCAGCGTGCTGCGGGCACGGTCGCTAAGGCAATCGACCAGTTCTTCCGGTCGCGCGGAATCCGGGATCAGGCCGATCACCCGACATCCGATCTTGGCCTGAGGCCAGGGTCTGCCGGAAGTGAAAGTGGTAATGTGGCCGCCACCATCCGCTGATGGTTGCAGATGGCCAAGGTGGGCGCCGTGAAGCTCCCGCCCAGAAAACAACACAAAACTCCCTCACGAAGTGGGAGTAGGGCATCATGAGTTGTGTTTCCGATGCCGTTCATCTGGAACAATGCCGGCAGGACTGCTAGACGGCGACAATGATGCCGGGCCGGCGCGGCGGCCAAAGGGCCCGGTATCTCGGAAGGTGACGTGCTGATGCGGATGATCGCGAGATTTTTCGGATTCCTGTTTGCGACCGGGGCGATTCTCTTCGTCCTCGGCACGGCAGGTGCCGGCCTCGTGGTCTGGCACTACCAGCAGGATCTGCCCGACACGACCCAGCTCAAGAATTACGAGCCGCCGGTGATGACCCGCGTCCATGCGGCGGATGGGTCGATCCTTGCGGAATATTCGCGCGAACGCCGACTCTATCTGCCGAGCAATGCGATTCCCCCGTTGGTGAAAAACGCCTTCATCGCGGCCGAGGACAAGAATTTCTACACCCACGGCGGCATCGACCCCGAGGGCATTGCCCGTGCGGTGGTCGTGCTGCTGGAGGGCAACAAGCGCGTGCAGGGTGCCTCCACCATCACCCAGCAGGTGGCGAAGAATTTCCTGCTCACCAACGATCGGACCTTCGAACGCAAGATTCGCGAGATCCTGCTGAGCTTCCGCATCGAGCAAGCCTATTCGAAGGACCGCATCCTCGAGCTCTATCTGAACGAGATCTATCTGGGCCTCGGCAATTACGGCATTGCCGCTGCCGCGCTGAACTATTTCGGCAAGTCGGTGCATGAGCTCAGCATTGCCGAGGCCGCCTATATGGCAGCCCTGCCGAAGGCCCCGAGCGACCTGCATCCCTTCCGCAATCGTGACCGCGCCATCGCGCGCCGCAATTACGTCATCGACCGCATGGCCAAGGATGGGCACATCACGGCCGCCCAGGCCGAGAAGGCGATGAAGGAGCCGCTGGGCGTCAATCCGCGCGTGCTCTCGCCCAATAGCTATGCGGCCGGCTTCTTCGCCGAGGAAGTGCGCCGCGAACTCTCCGAGCGCTACGGCGAGAAGAAGCTCTATGAGGGCGGCCTCTCGGTGCGCACGACCCTCGACCCGAAAATGCAGCTCATGGCCCGCAAGGCGCTGGTCGATGGCCTCGTGCGTTATGACGAGGCCCACGGCTTCCGCGGCGCCATGCGCAACATCGATGTCACACGCGACTGGGGTCTGACCCTGGCCGAGGTGCCGGCACTCGGCGATGTGAAGCCATGGCAGCTCGCGGTCGTGCTCGATGTCTCGGATGTGTCCGCCCGCATTGGGCTGCAGCCCCAGCGCGAAAAGTCGGGCGAGGTCGCCCGTGAGCGCGAGACGGGCCAGTTGCCGGCAGACGGCATCAAATGGACCCATAAGACCCTTCGCACCACGCTGCAGGTCGGTGACGTGATCTATGTGGAGCCGCTTGAGGGCAAACCCGGCCAGTTCCGCCTGCGCCAGATGCCGGAAGTGTCTGGCGCTATCGTGGCCATGGACCCCTATACAGGCCGCGTCCACGCCATGGTCGGTGGCTTCTCCTACGACCAGTCGGAGTTCAACCGCGCGACGCAGGCGCTGCGCCAGCCGGGCTCATCCTTCAAGCCCTTCGTCTATGCGACCGCGCTGGACAATGGCTATACGCCGTCCTCCGTCGTGCTTGATGCGCCCATCGAGATCGACATGGGCAATGGCGAGACCTGGCGTCCGGAAAACTATGGCGGCGCCAATGGCAGCGCCCCCCATACGCTTCGCTACGGCATCGAGCATTCCAAGAACCAGATGACCGTGCGCCTTGCCAAGGATGTCGGCATGCCGCTGATTGCGGAATATGCCAAGCGCTTTGGCATCTACGACGAGATGTTGCCGGTGCTCGCCATGTCGCTGGGCGCGGGCGAGACCACCGTTCTGCGCATGACCACCGCCTATTCCATGCTCGCCAATGGCGGCAAGCGCGTGAAGTCGACCCTGATCGACCGCATCCAGGACCGCTGGGGCCAGACCATCTACCGGCATGACGAACGTACCTGCCAGAACTGCGATGCGCCCAAATACGAGGGCCAGCCGGAAGCGCGCCTGATCGACAATCGCGAGCAGGTGCTCGATCCGCTCACCGCCTACCAGATCACCTCCATGATGGAGGGTGTGGTCCAGCGCGGCACGGCCACCGTCGTGCGCGAAGTGGGCAAGCATCTCGCCGGCAAGACGGGCACGACCAACGATTCGAAGGATGTGTGGTTCGTCGGCTTCTCGCCTGACCTCGCAGTTGGTGTCTTCATGGGCTACGACCGCCCGCGCTCGCTGGGCGATTCGGTGACGGCCGGCGTCTATGCGGCGCCCATCTTCCGCGATTTCATGAAGCAGGCGCTGGCCAACAAGCCTGACACACCCTTCCGCGTGCCTCCGGGCATCAAGCTGATCTCGATCGATCCCAAGACGGGCATGCGCTCCAGCGGCGCCGGCACTATCCTCGAGGCCTTCAAGCCCGGCACGGCGCCGCCCGATACCTATTCGGTCATCGGCGATGCACCGAAGTCGCTCACCTCGCCGGATGCGGATCGCTCGGTTGGGTCGGGGACCGGCGGCATCTACTGATCTCGGTTGACAGGGGCGGGCCTCCCACTATGGTCAGCGCGAACTCAGGCGCGCCCATCCGGCGCGCCTTTCATCTCAGGAGCATCCATGCGCGCGGAAGCTGAAGCGCTGGTCGAAGCCATCAAGCAG
>CAISZN010000093.1 GCA_903889985.1 uncultured Hyphomicrobiales bacterium
ACCATCGCGACATCGGCGGCGGCCTGCCGTACAGTGGAGCGAGCAGCGGCGTTGATGTCCCCAATGACCAGAGCACGGCAAAGCTTCAGACGTCGCAGCTGAAGACGCCCAACATGCCCGACACCGGCAAAGAGGCCGGAGCTGCGATGAAGGGCCTCGGGTCGATCCTCGACCTGATCCCGGGCATGCAGCCGATTGGCATGGGCCTGCAGGCCGCCGGTACTGTGTCCAGCGCCTTTGCGCGCGGCGGCGCTCCGTCGGGCGAAGACGACCAAGATCCGATGCCGTATAACAATGAGACTGGCGAATTTGAGGAGGGCGATCCGATCCTCCGCCTCGCCCTGAGGAAAATGAATGGCGAGCCTGACGACGATCAGGACGATAGCGCCCCGGCCCCGGACGATCACGCGCCTCAGGGCCTCGCCGCCGGAGTTCCCAAGATTGCTGCACCAGCACCTGCCGGTGTTGCCACAGCCGTATCGCTCCCCGCACCCAAGGGCAGCGGCTCAATTGCTGACCAAAATAATAATCCCGGCAATATTGAAGATGGAAAACTCGCCCGCTCCATGCCGGGCTATGCTGGTGGAAACGGGCGGTTTGCCAAGTTTGAAAGCCATGAAGCTGGCCGTGCTGCGCAAATGGCCCTGCTGGAATCTTACATCAAGCGTGGATATGACACGCCTATCAAATTGGCATCGCGCTGGGCACCTGCGGGTGATGGCAACAACAATCCGGCAAAATATGCAAGTTTTATAGGAAAAGGTCTTGGCCTCGGGGTAAATGATAAAATTACGCCAGACAAACTTGCGGGGCTGGCCGTGGCACAAGGGAAGATGGAGGGCTATCACCGGCAAGGATTTGCGCAAGGTGGCCCATCGCGCCAAGCGTTTGCAGCTTCTGGCGCGGTAGGCGATGGCGGCCTTGTTGGCCGCAAGGGCTACAGCGGGGAGGACGGGTACAGCGCCGTGCAGGATGACCCCAACACGTCTGTGGGCCTTTACAATCCGAATATCGCAGACGGTCAGGAGGAAGAACCAAACACTGACGGAACTATGGATTCGGACCAGAAAAGCGCGTCTGACGAATCTCTGCAAAATGCGTTTTTCAGCGGGTCTGGTGAAGCAAAGCCTGCGGGCGAAAAGTTTGACCTTCTGCGTGGGCCGAAGAATTACATTGGCGACCTCGGCAAGGGTGATGCCAATGCGTGGCTCCCGCTCCTCGCGGGCGTCGGCGCAGCCTTCAGCGGACCGTACCGTGGGATCGTCGGTCTGGGTCGCGGTGTCGCAGCCGCAGCGCAAGAAGGTGAGGCCGCTCGCCAGTTTGGCCTGAAACAGCGGCAGGTAGGTTACGAGGGCCAGCACGTTCAGAACGAAACCGCGAACGTGGAAAATGCCAGAATCGCCCAGCTTCGCGCTCTCATTGAGCACAACCAATTTCTTGCGCAATCTGGCAATCCGGGCCTTGCGTCTCCACAGGATGTCGCTTCGTGGAGGGCTGAGCTGGCGAGCCTTCTGTCTAACCACCCGGGGTACTCAGGACAAAGTGACGCGACTCTCACCAGCGGGCAACCGGAGGCCACTGGTGTCGCTGGCGGGGCCGGTGGGGCTGGGGCGGCGCAGAAGCCTGCCGCAGGAGTCGCTGGGGGAATGAGCTACTCTGAGGCTCAGAACATTTACAGGACAATGCCCAGAAATTTGGAGAATTACTCAAAGCTTCTCGAGGCACAGAGAGTCCTCCAGCCGTTTGCGGCTTCTGGAGACAATTACTCCGCAGGGATGGTCCGGAATCTCTCCGACACATTGGCCGCAATGACTGCGCCGGGGTTCTTCCGGAAAGATAGTGGTGAGTTGGTGCCGCAGTCTACCGTGGGCGGAGCAGGCACCCCCGCGGTCATAGACGGGGGCGTGTCCGGAGCGGGAGCCTCTGGAAACGGCAGTCAAAATCCACGGCATCTCCGGGTATCGCCGCAGGCCGTCACGGGGCAGCAGGCAGGGACTCCCACGGCTCCGCAGACGGCGCCGGAGGACTACTCGACCGACACCTTGGTGGTACGCCGCCCGGCACCTCCGCGTGATAGCCTTGCGCAGGCGACAGATCCCATGTGGATCAAGAGCCAGATGGCCAATCTCGCCCCGGGGTCGGACCTCTGGAATCA
>CAISZN010000094.1 GCA_903889985.1 uncultured Hyphomicrobiales bacterium
CGGCAGCTGGGAAGATCCCAATCTGGATCTCGATGCGCAGAGCATCATCCGTCGTTCGGAGGCTGCAGCTCCACTGCTGCGCAGCCTCGCGCCGCCTGTCGCAAGGCCCCCGGTCGAGCCTGCGAAGGGTGATGACAACTAGGCGCTCACGCCTTGCGTCGCAGACGCACAACCAATGACCCCGCAGCCAGCAGCACCACCACTGCAGCGATCATCAGCGTCGAGATCGCATTGATCTCAGGGGTCACGCCGAGCCTGACCTGGCTGTAGATGCGCATGGGCAAGGTCGTCGAGCCAGGCCCGGAGGTGAAGCTCGCGATGACGAAATCATCCAGCGAGAGCGTGAAGGCCAGCATGAAGCCCGCTGCGATGGAGGGTGCTGCCAATGGCAGGGTGATGCGGGTGAGCACCGTGAGCGGGCTTGCGCCGAGATCCTGCGCTGCCTCTTCGAGCGAACGGTCCAGCGTCGACAGACGCGCCTGAACAAGCACCGTCACGAAGCACATGCCGAAGGTCGAATGCCCCGCAATGACGGTCCAAAGACCACGCGGAACATCGAGCGCCACGAAGAACAGCAGGAGCGACAGGCCAAGGATCACCTCTGGCATCACCAGCGGCGCATAGATCATGGCGCTGAACAGGAAACGCCCCCTGAAACGCCCATAACGCGACAGGGCAATGGCTGCGCAGGTGCCCAGGATGGTCGCAAAGAAGGCCGAGATGACCCCGACCCTGAGGCTGACCCAGGCACTCGCCAGAACCTGTTCGTTCGACAGCAGGGACACATACCAGCGGGTCGAGAAGCCGCCCCAGACCGTGACCAGCCGCGAGGCGTTGAAGCTGTAGAGGATCAGCAGAGCGATCGGCACATAGAGGAAGGCGAAGCCAAACAGCATGGCTCCGATCTGGAAGGCGGTGGCGGATTTCCTCATTCGCCCGTCTCCAGACGCTGGAGGCGCTGCGAAATCGCGAGCGGCACGAGCAGGAAGGCCAGCAGCACCACGGCGGCCGCAGACGCCGTCGGCCAGTCGCGGTTTTCGAAGAACTCAACCCAGATCGTGCGCCCGATCATGAGGGTATCGGAGCCGCCGAGCAGGTCAGGGATGACGAACTCCCCGATGGCCGGAATGAACACCAGCAGGCAGCCAGCTAGAATTCCAGGCCGCGACAGGGGGAAGGTGATCTTCCAGAACCGGGCCAGCGGCCCTGCCCCAAGATCGGCAGCGGCCTCAAGCAGGGTCGGATCCTGCTTGGCGATGGCGTTGTAGACCGGAAGGACCATGAACGGCAGGTAGGAATAGACGATGCCGATCATCACCGCCCAGTCGGTCGCGAAGATATGCAGCGGCTCATCGATGATCCCCAGCGCCCGCAGCGCCGTGTTGAGCAGGCCCTCATCCTTCAGGATCGTGATCCAGGCATAGACGCGGATCAGGAAGCTCGTCCAGAAGGGCGCCACGGCCAGCAGCACCAGCGCGGGACGCAGCGTCGGCCGCACATTGGCGATGCCATAGGCCATCGGATAGGCGACAAGCAGGGTCAGCAGGGTTGCGATCCCGGCAAGCCGCAGGGATGAAATATAGGCGTCGATATAGAGCCGGTCGTCGGCAAGCCCGCGATAGGCCGCAACCGTGAGTTCGCCCAGCTTGTCCCAGAGCGTGGCCAGACTTTCAAAGACCGGCACATAGGGCGGCTGGGCGAGTGCAGCCTGCGAGATGGAGATCTTCGCCACCATGGCGAAGGGGGCAAGGAAGAGGACCAGCAGCCAGACATAGGGAACGAGCAGCACGAGGCGCTCGGAGAGCGAACGGCCAGCGCGCTGGCTCATCGCACCAGCACCCTTCCAGCGCCGGCCTCGAAACTGACCCGAACGTGATCGCCCCGCGCGATGGCAGACCCTTCACCGGGCTCATTGATGCGGGTCGCCCGCACGATCCGGCCTGACCTCAGCTGAACCCGATAAAGGACCGTCTCACCCCTGAACGCGATATCGGAGACGGTGCCCACGAGACCATGCTCACCCTGGTCACAGGGCGTGAGCGCAATCTTTTCCGGCCGCACCGCGAGGGCAACCTCCTGCCCTGGGACAAGCGCCTCTTCGCAGGGAAGGTCGCGCGCCATACCGTCATCGATCAGGAACAGGCGGCAAATGCGAGGCTCTGCGAGGCCTTGATTCAACATCTCAGGAGCTTCGCCGGAAGACTCAATTTTTGCTTCAAAGATATTGATTTCACCGACAAATCCAGAGACCCACCGGGACATCGGAGCATCATAGATCTCGCGCGGAGCGCCGACCTGTTCGATCCGGCCGGCCCGCATGACCGCGATGCGGTTGGCCATGACCATGGCCTCGTCCTGATCATGGGTGACGATGAGGAAGGCCGTTCCGAGCTCGCGCTGCACCCGCATCAGCTCGAATTGGGTGTCCTCGCGCAGCTTCCGGTCGAGGGCTGCCAGAGGCTCATCGAGCAGGACGAGGCTCGGCCGCTTGGCCAGGGCGCGGGCAAGCGCCACGCGCTGGCGCTGGCCACCGGAGAGCTGGTCGGGCCTGCGCGCGCTCATGCCATCCAGCTGCACGAGCCTGAGCATCTCCAGCACGCGCTCACCGATCTCATGGCGCGGCAGGCGATCCTGCACGAGGCCGAAGGCGATGTTTTCCTCGACGCTCATATGGGGGAACAGCGCGTAGGACTGGAAGAGCATGTTCACGGGGCGACGGTGCGGCGGCACGCCGGCCATGTCTCGTCCGCCAATCAGGACCCGCCCGGCATCAGGCGTTTCGAAGCCGGCAATCAGCCGCATGAGGCTGGTCTTGCCGCAGCCCGAGGGCCCCAGCAGGGCAAAGAACTCTCCCGGCGCTATGGACAGCGAGACGTCATCAACAGCCGTGACGGCGCCAAAGCGCTTCGTCACGCCAGCGATTTCGACGAGCGGTTCAGTGCCCTGCGCTGACAAGAGTCTTCAGCCCTCCTCGCGCATGGCCTGGGCGATGCGCGCCTCAAGGGTCTGTGGCTTCAGCAGGACGAGACCGCCCCGGTTCTTCTCCACGAGACCTTCGCTCGTCATGGCTGAAAGCTCACGGGTGATCTGCTCGCGCCGGCAGCCGATACGGGCTGCCATGACGTGATGAAATGGCGGCGGAGTCACAATCCGCTCGCCCGGATGGCCGGAGCGCGGATGGGACAGGCGCAACAGCTCGGAATAAAGCCTGTGCTTCAGGTCGAAGATCGAATGCTCTGCGAGCCTCATGTTGGTCTCGCGGATTCGACCGGCCAGCAGCCGCAGAACCTTGTCGCAGACGGTCTTCGAGGAAAACAGGATCTCGCGAAAGGCCGTGGCAGGCATGATGCAGAGTTCGGCACGGGTCAATGCCGTAACATTGGCCGAACGGCGGGCACCATCAATGGCAGCCAGCTCACCGAAAAACTCGCCAGCCTTCGTGTCGGCGAGGATCACTTCCTTGCCGGCAGCCGTGCGGATCAGGACGCGAACATCGCCTGAAATGATAAAATAGACATCAGAACTCTCGTCCTCATAGTCGACGATGGTGGCGCCGTCCTCGAACCGCTTCCATGAGCAGCGCCGGTCGAAGGCCGCAAAATCGAGGTCGACTGCTCCCTTGAAGAACGGGATCTGCGCTAAAGTCTGCATCGAGCCCCCCATGTGCCGGCCCCCACCGGCTCACGCCAATCTGCTGCCGTACAGGATAGCACGACGCGGGCCATCGTCAGCCTGCGATGCGTGTGGCCGCCGAAAGCGTATTCGACATCAGCATGGCAATGGTCATGGGACCAACGCCACCCGGAACCGGGGTGATCGCCGCTGCCCGCTTGGCCGCCGCGGCGAAGGCCACGTCGCCCACGAGGCGGGTCCTTGGCCGGCCCTGTGCGTCGAGGCCGGTTCCCGGGACGCGATTGATGCCAACGTCGATGACCAAGGCTCCCGGACGCACCCATTCGCCGAGCACCATTTCCGGACGGCCAACCGCCGCCACGAGGATCTCGGCCCGCCCGACCACGGCAGGCAGGTCATGAGTGCGCGAATGAGCGAGGGTCACGGTGCAGTTCTGGGCGAGCAGAAGCTGCGCCATAGGCTTGCCAACGATGTTGGAGCGTCCCACGACCACCGCATCGCGGCCCGCGAGATCAATCTTGAGGGCCTTGGCGGCCCGCTGCAGAAGGATCATGGACCCGGCTGGCGTGCAGGGCACGAGCGCGCGCTCGATATCGCCAATAGCCAAGAGCCCGGCATTCACGGGGTGGAAG
>CAISZN010000095.1 GCA_903889985.1 uncultured Hyphomicrobiales bacterium
AATCGCCTGCGCTGCCATGCGCCCGATCCCGTGCGCTTTGGTTCCGTGCGCCTCGGCATGGCCTATGTGGATCTCGAGGTTCCGCGCGGGACCGCCAATGGAATCGCGCGCTTCTATCGCGAGATGATCGGCGCCCGCGCGAAGCTCGAAGAGAGTCGCGACGGCGCGATTGCACGCATCACCTGCGGGCCCGGGCAATCGCTGCTGTTCACCGAGAAACAGTCGCCGGCGGACCCCTGTCCGCAGCATCACATCCAGATCTATCTGGCGGATTTCTCGGGCCCCTATGAGCGCCTGAAGAAGCTCGGCTGCACCATCCGCGAGTCATCGCGCCACCAGTACAGCTTTGCGCACTTGCGCGATCCCGCGACCGGGGCCGATCTCTTCGGCCTCGACCACGAGACGCGCAGCATGACCCATCCCATGTTCGGCCGCGCGCTGATCAACCGCGATGCCTCACAGGGGATCGGAGGCTATAAAGCCGGGCGCGATCATTTCGACTGGCACCTGTGAGCGTCAGGCCTTCTTGTAGGGGCCGAGTTCCTTCAGGGCAGCATCGGCGGCGGTGGTGTTCACCGTCTGCTCGATGTTCACCTCACCCTCGATCCATCCCTGCGACTTGAAGAAGGCGAAGTCAGTGCGAAGGCTGCTCATGTTCAGCCGCGCATCCGGATTCGAGCCTTGAGTGCTCATGGTCTTGTAGATGGATGGATCCTTGAGTTCGGTGAACTCCATGAGGATCCTGATCACCTCATCCGCGTTGGGCCCCTTGAGGCCGCCATCGGCCAGCGCACCATCATAGAAGCGCATGGCCTTGATGAAGGCGCGCATGAAGCGACGGCCCACATCCGGGCGCTTCTGCGTGAAGATGTTGGAGAAGACGATGTGGGTCGCATCCGCATTCGGGTAGTAGGTATCATTGGTCGTGATGCGGACAGCAATGCCCTGACGTGCTGCATAGGTCGCAGCAGGCTCTGTCGTGAGCCCTGCATCCACCGCACCATTGGCGATGGCGGTCACGTGGTTGGGATAGGCCAGATAGATCGGGTCGATATCCGCATAGGTGAGGCCAACGGTCTTGAGACCTTCGTTGAGTGTAGATGTTGCACCCGTGCCGGTGCCGGGCAGGGCAACCTTCATGCCCTTCAGGTCCTTCAGGGACTTGAAGCGGCCGCTGTCCACATGCTGCTTGCGCACGATGAGCACCTGATGGCCATAGCCGGGCCGTGCATTGCCATTGCCGCTGACGATCTGGATGGGGATACCGCGCGCCACAGCATTGAACAGGGTTGCACTTGCCGAGCCGGTGGCGACATCGATGTCGCCTGAGCCAAGCGGGGCAATCATCTTGCCGCCGGAATCAAAGACGGTACCTTCAGCCACAAGTCCTTCCTCAGCGAAATATCCCTTCTTCATCGCAACAAGAATGGCGAAGTCGCTGGTCGAATTGGAAATGGCGATGTTCACCTTGTCGGCGGCAAAGGCCGGCCGCGCGCCACTGACGAGAACAGTGCCGGCAGCCGCGCCAACGAAGGCGCGCCGTGTCACGAGGTTTGTGCAGGAT
>CAISZN010000096.1 GCA_903889985.1 uncultured Hyphomicrobiales bacterium
GCCACAGTGCAGCATGAGGTCGAGGCTCTTCGCAAAACATTCGATGACGCCAGGGTTCTGCTGGCCAATGTCGCTTGATCATTATAGCCGCAGCCAAAGCGAAACGAGCGTGCCTTTTCCCGAATAGACATTTCGGCCAGACGATGTGTGAAAAGTGCCGATTTGCAGAGAGTAAGGGCCAAACTCCCGTAAAAAGCTGATCTGTACTTTACGCTCTTCGAAGGCTTGCGCAGGCAGGTTGGTAGATCCGGGTGTCCTGGTGATAAACAGCTGTGTCATCACTGATGTGTGAGGGCTCAGTGTCATGGCATGCGTTATATCCAGATGGATTTCGTCGGGTCGGTCCGCTCGTCCTTTTCGAAAGCCGAACTGCGCCTCGTAATAGTTTTTTTTCCCAGCGATAAAGATGGTTTGACCGATCAGGGCGCGCAGTTCCGGCTCTGCCAGACGTTGACCGTAGAGCCAATTGGCAGGCTGAAGATCCCTGCTTTCCAGATGGGCTGTCGCCTGCAGCGCCAATGCCATGTTAGTTCGTCGTAAGACCTGAAACTGAAGGCCGATGTCGTTTGGTCCCTTACCAGCCAGCGCAGAGTCACCTTCAAGAGTTGCCTGTGTTCGCGAAAGGCGACTGAAAACCATGAGCTGATTGGTCAGGCCAAATTCAAAATAGAGGCTTCTCTCGCGCTTCTCATATCTTGCAATCGTTGACTCCAGTCCGTTTGGGTTCAGATAGTTGGTCGCGATATCCGTGGTCTGCGTGGAGATGGCGAGTCCGCGCCCAGCGCCTTCGTTGACTGCTCCGGCGTTACAACGGGCCGTGGATGCCAGAAAAATGGCAAGGATCGTGCTGGAGGTCAGATCAGGACGCATGACGATGTCGCTAATTCAATTTCGACTTCGTCAGGTTATCAACACCCGGAGGCTTTCGGCGGACCATTGCGTGGTGCGGGAGCCCAAATTGATTAGCCGTCGCTCAAATAGATTTTCTTTGGATCGCTGACCTGGCGATCAATGTTGACATGGCCCAAAAGAAAAGGGCGCACCGGTTAGGTGCGCCCTGAAGCCTGTCAGACAGTACGATCAGACGGCTTCCTTGAGCTCCTTGGCCGCGCGGAAGGCAACCTTCTTGCTGGCCTTGATCTTGATGGCTTCGCCGGTAGCCGGGTTGCGGCCCATTCGGGCGGCACGCTTGCGGACCTGCAGAATGCCGAGGCCGCTGAAACGGACCCGCGCGCCCTTCTTGAGGTGCTTTGTGACCAGAACAACCAGATCATCGAGGATCGCGTTCGCGGTCTTCTTCGGAAGTTCGTGGGATTCGGCGAGAGCTGTCGCAAGCTGGCGTAGCGTGATTGTATCGACCTTGGCCTTCACCGTTTCGGTCTTCGCCTTGGCGGTCTCGGTCTTCGCCTTTGCTGCTGTCTTTGCGGGGGCTGCTGCTTTGGCCATTTGGATTTCCTCCTGGAGAGAATCAAAACCGGGAGCGAAGATACATCCGGAATCCCCAGCAAATAAGCCCTTTTTGACCGATGCCTCACGAAAACAGTCAAGAAGTGCCCATTTTCGTTGTGTTTTACTCTGATGATCCACAGAAAGGTGCGGTTTCAGTGCCATTTTGCACTGCGTTTGGTGGTTATAGATGCTCAGGAAGCTGTCGGAATCGGGCGGGCGCAAAGCGAATCAATGGAGCAACGTCGAGCCCCATGCTCCCGCTACGGCAGCCAGAAGGATCACGCTGTCGTGGACCGCAAGCAGGCGGCGCGATGGCATACCTTGATCATGAAGAATGGCAGTCGCCGCAACATTCGTCAGGGACCAGGCCAGACCAGCTGCGATGAGTAAAGCTGCAAATCCAATGCCTTCTTGAACGTGGGGGAGGGCAATGACGCTCGCCAGGGCCATCATCATCCCGACGAAGAGCAGCGGAAGGCGGCTTCGTCCCGACAATAAATAGCCGACGCCGAGGGCCGGGAGGTACATGGCCAGCAGATGCCAGGAAATGAGCCCGGATTGGGTGGCTGAATCAATGCCGCAGTCCGTCATGGCCAGGGGTACGCCCCCCATGATGGCCGCCATTGAAAACCATGCGACGGCTGCCGCCGCGGTAGCTCCCATGAAATTAGGGGTCGGCAGGCTGATGCCAGCATCGCTGGATCTGCGCGAGACCGTGAGAGGCGGCTCTGGCAGCGTCAGATCGGCGAGCAGGACAAGGAGGTAAAAGCCGCCGGCCATCAGGATCAGCGCGGAGGGCATCAGGGGGCCAAAGCCCTGTCGTGCAAGGTTGACGAGGCCTGGCGCCAAGAGGCCTGCCAGAGCGCCTGCGCCTAGGACCATGGCAATGTTGCGGGCCCGTGCGCCGGTAGCTGCGCTATGTCGGTAGAATTGTCCAAAGCCCTGGGCAACGCCCATCCAGAAGGCACCCAGCACGAGGACGGGAAACTTCCCATAGGCGATCGCCCAGGCCGCGATGCAGGCGCCTGCCAGCCCCATGCTCGCTCCAAGCCCGAAGCCGAAGCGTCGGTCCATTCCGGTCGTCAAATAGGCAGCCGGCAGGCTGCCACAAACGGCACCCACAAGGAGCGCCATGAAGGGCAGGGTGCCAAGGGTAGCACGGGGCGCAAGGAGGCTTCCGGCAACCGGCAGGACGGAAAGGGCAAGGGCCTGGGCGACGATCGAAAAGCCATTCGCTGCTGCCAATGCCAGCAGACCAGGAGGATGCGCCGTGTTGGGCGGCAGGCTGTCTTCCCCAGCC
>CAISZN010000097.1 GCA_903889985.1 uncultured Hyphomicrobiales bacterium
ACCTTCCTGATGCAGTTCTCTCTCGAGCCAATCCCCGCGCTGAAGGACGTTCCCTTCATTCTCGACATGGCGAGGAACGCGGATGAGCGCGCACTGCTGAAACTGCTGATGCAGAACAAGGCGCTCGGCAGGCCCTTCTTCGTCGCGCCAAAGGTTCCCGCTGATCGCGTTGCGGCTTTGCGCGCTGCTTTCGATGCAACGATGCAGGATCCTGACTTCCGCGCGGATGCGGCCAAGACGGTTGGCCCAATTGACGCCGTGTCAGGTGTGAAGATGCAGGCGGATCTGGCGCAGGTCTATGCCCTGCCTGCTGATCTCATCGAGAGGGCCCGCAAGGCTGTTGGCCTCGTCGGGAACTGAAATCCGCCTCACATGATGCGCGGAAGCTCGGCTCCGCTCTGCCGTGCTGCCGCAATGCGATCTTCAAGCGGCAGGGCCTCGTTCCAGAGATTGGCGAAGAAGCGCTGGCCATTCACTTCATCCGAGGCAGCGGATGCGAGCCAGAGCAATGGCGACACCATGACAGTCGCAGGCAGGAAGTTCTTCCCCGGCGACGCAACGCCACTGACATCCGCCGCCGTATCAATCGCCCCGCCCGGGCTGAGCACGTTGATCGTCACGCCCGTGCCCACAAGCTCCTGCGACCATGCCCGGGTGCAGGCCTCGACAAAGGCCTTGCTGGGTCCATAGGGCGTAAAACGGCCACGCACCATGGTCCGGTCGCTTGTCCCCACGTTGATGATCTTGCCCCGACCGCGCGCAACCATGCGCGCCCCCAGCGCCCGCGACATGAAGAACACCGCATCCGTGTTGGTGTGGGAAATGCGCAGCCAGTCCTGCGGATCGATACGCCAGAAGGGCTCGTTCTCTCCCTGATTGGGAATGGCCGCATTGTTGACGAGAACGTCGACGGGTCCGAGCGTCGCCTCAGCCTGCGCCGCGATGGCCTCAGCCTCGTCAGCGCGGCGCAGGTCGCCATGGACAACGGTGAAGCGGCTGTTGGGCGCCACTGCAGCACATAATTCCAGTGTCTTCTCCAGCGGCTTGCCTGGTCCGGTGGAGGCGAGCGCGACGCGTGCCCCCGCCTCAAGGAGGCCAACAGCCATGGCACGTCCCAAACCACGGCTCGCACCGGTCACGAGAACCGTCACTTCGTTCAGGGTCCCGCTCATGTCTCAGCGCTTCTCGTCATCCTCGTAGAGATAGATGATCTCCAGCGCATTGCCGTCGGCATCGTGGAAATAGGCATGGCGGCCGGGGAAGCTGCGGTGGTTTTCATCTGAATATTTGATGATCTCGATGCCGCGCGCCATCAGGATTGCCATGGCCCGGTCGAACTCATCGCTGTCAACCATGAAGGCATGGTGATGCGCATCCTCGCCCGGCTTGTTGGGGTTGACGTGGTCGGGCATCTTCGCCAGCACGAAATAGTCGCCATGACATTCCATGAAGGAATAGCGGCTGTTCGAGCGCAGATGCTTGCAGCCCAGCACCTCGGCATAGAATTTCGCGGCAGCAACATGGTCGCGCACGCCGATGGTGAAGTGCAGGATGCCCTTGGTTCGGATGCTGTCGGTCGGGCTCACCTGTGGAGGCGGATCAAGGCGCGCATAGGTCTGGTCGCGCTTGACGACCTCGTCGATCTTGACCTGCTCGTTCATGATGACTTTCCTCGACACTTTGGCTGCCAGGCGGAAGTATCGAAGCAAAAGCCTCATGACGCAAGCAAGCCCCCGCCCGGAAGCTGGACCGTCCGGCCGGGCTCGGCTAGCCTTGCAGCGACGAAGGCCCGGCACACCGTGCCGCGGGGGAGAGGCTGGAGACTGAAATGAAAAAACTGCCGCTGACCATGGCCTGTGGCCCCTATGATCGCATGGAAGCCCTGTCGCTGGGTGTCATCCAGCCCGAAGGAATCGACCTTCGTTATCTCGGCATCCAGTCACCGCCCGAGATCTTCGCTCGGATGATCAAGACGAACTCCTTCGACGTCGCGGAAATGTCGCTGGCGCATTACTGCATCATGCGCATGCGCGGTGACTTTCCCTTCGTCGCCATTCCCGTTTTTCCATCGCGAGTCTTCCGCCACGGCTTCATCTTCACGGCAAAGTCCTCGAACATTCGCAGCCCGAAGGATCTCGAGGGCAAGCGCGTTGGCGTGCAGGAATATCGGCAGACTGCCGGCGTCTGGGTGCGCGGCATCCTGCAGCATGACTACGGCGTCGATCTCGACACGATCCACTGGGTCGAAGGTGGCGTGAACGAGGGTCGCGCGCCCGATCACGAGATGGATCTGCGCCCCGTGCGACCGATCTCGCTTGAACTCATTCCGCCGGACCAGACGCTCAACGACCTGCTCGAGGCCGGCAAGATCGACGCCTATTTCGGCGCGCGCCGTCCCGGCGCCTTCGACAGGGGCAAGAATGTCGAGCGCCTGTTCCCCGACTATCGCGAGCGCGAGAAGGATTTTTACCGCCGCACCGGCTTCCACCCGATCATGCACACGCTCGTCATCCGCGAGGATCTTTATCGCGAGCAGCCATGGGTGCCTGAGAGCCTGTTCAAGGCCTGCCAGGAGTCGAAGGCATGGGCGCTGAAGCAGATGCGCTTCTCGGGTGCGCAGCGCCTGATGCTGCCATGGCTCCATGACGATATCGCCGAGATGGACGCGCTGATGGGGAGCGATCCCTGGCCCTATGGTGTCGAGGCCAACCGCAAGATCCTGACAGCCTTCGTGCAATATCTGGTGGATCAGGCCTTCGTCGAGACTACCCTGCCCATCGAGGAGCTGTTCACGCCGATCATCGCCTGGAGCGAATGATCCTGAGCTCCCTTCGCCCTGTGCGCATGCGCACATCACCTCGGCAGGGTTGCGCCTAGGTTGTCTTCACACCGGACGAAGCGTCCGACCCAAACCGGAGTGAAGACCATGACCCTGCGCAAGACCCTCACCGCCACCCTCGCCGTCCTGACCCTCGCCACCGCCATGTCTGCAACGGCCGCTTCGGCACGCCCCCTCGGCCGGTCCTTTGGCGCCCCTCATCACCACGGCATGGGCTGGGGCCCGGCTGCCGCCATTGGCCTCGGCGCCCTTGCAGTCGGCGCCATTGCCGCCAGCGCCTCCTATTCAGGTGACTGCTATCTCGAGCGCCGCGCAGTCTTCGACGACTACGGCAATGTGATCGGCTACCGCCGCATCCGCGTCTGCGACTGACCAGACCTCCCCAGATAAACTCCGGATGGCCCCTCCCCAACGGGAGGGGCTTCCTGCGTTTGCGCCCACCGGTCCCGGAGGCTACCCTGCCGGCAACGATGCGCACCAGACGCCCGGGAGGATGTTCATGCCGATGGTCTCGCTGCCCACAGGGGCGGAGCTCTATTACGAAACCCATGGCGATGGTGAGGCCGTGGTCCTGATCCCCTCAACGGGGTTTTCAGGCGAGGTGTGGAAGCCAAGCCAGACACCGCTGGCCGATCGCCATCGCCTCGTGCTGCACGATCCACGTGGCTGTGGACGCACGACCGCCAGCCAGTCGGTCTATTCGATCAATCTCATGTCCAATGACGTGGTCGCCCTGCTTGATCACCTGGGCATCAAGTCAGCCCATCTCTTCGGCCACTCCATGGGCGGGCGCATCGCGCTGGAGACAGCACTCAATTTTCCCGGCCGCGTGAAGAGCCTCATCATGGCGGCGAGCGGATCGGGACAGGTGCCGCGTCCCGGCGCCGACTGCGTGCCCGGCGTGCCCCACTGGCTGCTCACCCGCCTCGTTGGCAACGGTTTCGAGCACAGCCTCAAGGAGGAATATATCGACACAGCCTCCTTCTTTACGGACGACTATCGCAAGGCCAACCCCGAGAAGATGGAAGCCTTCTGGAAGATGGTGGAACCAACACATGCGAAGATGGATGCCTATCTCAATCTGGTCACTGCGCGCCACAGCTGGGAAGCCACCCATCGCCTCGGCGACGTGCGTTGCCCGACGCTCGTGCTGATCGGCAATGGCGACCACGGCCGCTCGAACCACGTGGTGCAGGCACAGGCCATGATCGAGCGGATCAAAGGGGCGAAGCTGCGCATCCTCGAGGGTCAGTCCCATGGCTTCATCTGGCAGGTGCCGGAGCTGACCAATTCCATCATCACGGAATGGGTGGCCGAAAACAGCTGAGTGTTGCGCGACGGCATTTCGGAGACAGCCATCCGGGCCCGCCTCCAGGTCATGTGCAGGATGTGCATGCCCCTTGCCCTTGATTGCACAATCAGCGCAGATGCGACGCAATCGTGATACGGGCATCGAGCGTCTGCTTTTGACGTTCATGCCGACAGCACAGAACACGCCGCGGATCGCCGAAATGATCATCGCGCCCTCAAGAGCGCCTGAATAGATGGAGTGAATATGCGAATTCTCGCAAGCCTGTGCCTCGCTGCCAGCCTGCTGGCAAACCCGGTGGCTGCGCAGGAGGCCACACCCTCGGCTCGTGGCAGCACCATCACGATCTATGTAGGCAATACGGCGGGTGGCACCTACGACCTCTATGCGCGCCTCGTGGCGCGGCATCTGGGCAATTTCCTCCCCGGCAAGCCGACCATCCTGGTCGAGAACATGCCGGGTGCGGGCTCGCTGCGCGCGGCAAATTTCGTCTATGGCGTCGCACCCAAGAACGGCACGGCCCTTGGCATCATCAGCGAGAACATCGCCATCGAGCAGGCCCTGAAGAATCCGGGCGTGCAATATGACGCCAGCAAGCTCACCTGGATGGCGCGTGTTGGTCCCGCAGCTGCGGTGCATGTGGTCTGGCATACGGCCAAGGCACAGTCGATCGAAGAGGCCAAGACCCATGAAATGACCGTTGCAGGCACCGGCCCGGGCAACCTCGCGGAGGTCATTCCGCTGCTGCTCAATCCGCTGCTCGGCACGAAATTCAAGGTCATCCGCGGCTATCCGGCCTCGCTGGAGGCCCTGCTGGCCATGGAGCGCGGCGAAGTCGAGGGTGCCTCTGCCAACTGGACGACGATCAAGGTGAACAAGAAGGAGCTGCTCGCACAGGGCAAGCTCAAGGTCATCCTGCAGGACCTGCCGACGCGCCTGCCCGAATTGCCGGACGTCCCTGCGCTCGGCGAACTGGGTGACACTCCAGAGGCCAAGCAGCTGACCGGCCTCTATGCGAGCGTAGGCGCCATTGGCCGGTCGTTTTTCGGCCCCGCCGGCCTTCCGCCGGCAACTGCCGAGCAGATGCGCACCGCCTTCTCCGCCATGATGGTGGATTCAGACTTCCTGGCTGATGCGCAGAAATCAAACCTCGACCTGTCACCTGCTGCGGGCGAAACGGTTCAGGCTTCGGTCACGCGCACGCTCGCCATTTCGCCAGAGACCATCAAGCGCGCGCAGGACATTTTCCAGCGCTGAAGCTGGGCTGTTCAGCGGCGCTGGATCGTGAGTTCAACCTCGCCGACCGGCACGCCGAATTTCGACACGGTCGCACTGTTGGCAACGCGCCCCGGTGCGACCTTCGTCAGCACGTCCTCAAAATGCACGACCGTCGCAGACCCCTGCGACGTCAGGTCCGCATCATAGGACAGGCGGAACGACGCGCCGTCCTGATAGCCGGTTGCGGTTCCCACCACATCCTCGCGCGTCCCACTCCAGCGGCCCGGCGCGATGCGGGTCAGGCGCCATGTCTTGTGGTCGCGCTTCCCGTCAGCGAAGTCAAAGCGCTCATCGAGCGTCAGCACCTGACCGTTCCAACGGCCATTCAGGCGCGCCGTGAAGGGGCGTTCCGCTCCTGTGAGCGTGTTGCGAAAGCGCCCACTGGCCGTATTTGACCCAGCCAGATCGCGCTCCAGCGTGAAGCCTTGGCTGACCGATGCGTCTGGAGCGGGTGGCCGCGTACAGCCGGCCAGGAGACCTGAAGAAAGCATCACAAGGACAGGGACAGTCGCGCGCATGGGGCACCTTTCGCTCTGCAGCCTCTACGGCCAGTCCGGGCGATCGGTTCATTGCTGAAAAATACTCAGTCCTCCCTGCCCCGCCAGTATGGCGCGGGCATCCGCTTGAGCATGACCAGCATCATGAAAAGTGTCATGCCGAACATGGGTGTCTTGGCCGACATGCTGAGCGAGGTTGATGCGACGAAGTAATAGAAGATCAGCACGATGAGCGCGCCCGGGGTCGTGCGGGAGATAACGGCCCAGGTCAGGCAGCCCAATGCCGGAAAGAAGATCAGGCTGATCAGGCCGCCATTCTGCAGCAGGAAGGCGATCCAGAAACTCTCGATGCCGACTTCAATATTCAGCTGGTATTGCAGTGCTGTCAGATAGGTAGGATCTGGGCCAAGCATAAGATCGGCGAATCCGATATAGCGAAACAGTTCCAGCATGGCGACGCGTGCGGCAGCGCTTCCGTTGTCATCGGAAAAGCGCGACAGCATCTGATCAAAGAAGCCCGCCTGGGCAACCAGCACGAGGCCTCCCAGCAGGATCGGAAAGACGATCAGCACAGCCCCGGCCGCTGCACGGCTGAAACGGGCGCCAAGCAAGATCTCCAGCAATCTAAGGCACGCAACAAGACCCAGAAGGGCAATCGTGACGACAAGTGCCGCACGACCACCAAAGGAGAACAGCCCCCCCAGCTGCAGCAGGATGATCGGCATCTTCAGGATATCGGGCAGGCCGCTTCGCTTGGAGACCGCCAGAGCCAGTGCGTAGGAGCCCGTGAACATGGCATTGCCCAACGGATGGCCGAGAAAGGCCGAGGCGCGCCAGGCCACGGTCGGGCCTGCCTCGGAAACAAGTTCAGACGGCGTCAGGCGGAATCCGGTCTTGAATTCAATGAGGCCAAGCAAAGCATTGGCCGTCATCATGACGTGGAAGATGCGACAGATCGTCAGCCTTTGCCGCTCACCGAGATCGCTGGCCAGCACAAAAAGCATCGGCGGCAGCAGGAACGTGTCGATGGCGGGTGTGAAGGGCTGCTTCTGGATGAAGATGGTCGACATGAGAAGTGCCAGCCAGGCGATCATGTAGAGCCCGACGGCATAGCTGTCGAAAAAATCCTGCAGGATGGTCAGTGGCCGGGGGCGTGACAGGGCCTTGAACCCCAGAGCCATCATGGCGACCCAGGTGCAGGGATGGATCTTTTCAAGAAAGCTGCCGCCGGCGCCCGCGTAGTGCAGCCCGAAATTGGCCAGCATCAAGGGCGAGACAGCGAGAAACAGCAGCGTCGACAGCTGGAGGCACGCGTCCGACAGGCGCTGCGCCAGCCCGGCTGGGGCGCTTGCCGCCCCGGCCAGGAGTGCATGAGGCGGGCCATAGGCCCTCGTGGTCGCCGCCATGATCACATTCCGTTCGCGCCGCATCGCCTGCCCGCGCCAGCAGAAATGGTTAACCACGAAGTCTTGCCAAAGAGGTAACGCGCGCTCGCGCCGGAGGCATGGGCCACATCGCGTTTCACGCTTGGGCCTCCGGGGTGTTCCAGCCCGCTTGAATGGTGACGGGAGAGCTTCAGGGCGACTTTCGTCCGGACAATATTTCGCTCCCAAAACAAAGTTTAGCGGTTCTTTCATTTCAAGAATTTATTGTGGAAACTGAAACATGGATCGGAGCATAAAATAATGCCGGCGAAGGAATTGCCGACCTCCGGAGTTTCGACTTCAGGCTTTGCAGCCTATCGAAATTTCGGAATATTCCGGTTCATGCTCGCATGTCTGGTCATGGTGCATCATATCGCCTCTGGATTGGCGCCAGATGGCCTGGCGATGTTCCTGCGCCCCTATGAGATTGGCTCTATTGCCGTCATGGCCTTCTTCGTCCTTTCGGGCTTCGTCATCATCGAAGCCGCGGACAGGATCTATTTGAACAGGCCGAATGCCTTCGCGATCAATCGCGCATTGCGGATTGCGCCCCACTTTCTCGCAGCCGTTGTCATCGCCATTTTACTTAATCTGATCTTGAGAAAAGTCGGAATTTATCATCAGCCAAACAACACGGGCCTCATCCCCGCTGACGCCTTTTCGGCTGAAAACATCATTTTCAACGTCATCAGCATCATCCCCCTGACAGATAAGTTCATTTCCTATAATTTTCTGGAGATCGCCTGGGCGGTTCGGGTGGAAGTCGCCTTCTACCTGGTTGTCTTCCTGGCCCTTTCAGCCTTCGATCGCATTTCGAAACTTGATCGGTTTTTCAAGCGGATATCTTTCGAGGGCTATCTGTCCATTCTATTCCTGTGCTCGACGCCACTATTTGTCATGAGCCTGTTTGGACGGGGCGTCATGATGTTCCAATACGTTCCCTATTTTGCGTTTGGCGTGACACTATATTACTGGGTTCAAGGAAAGCCCCTTGCATTTATTTTCTGTGTCATCTCGTTTCTTATGATTATTTTGCATTTTTATACCCTGCCTCCCAATCAGGGAACTCAGGGATTCGAGAGGGATGCCATCGGCCAATTCGCATTGCTGATGATGCTCATGGCCACAATCATATGGCTGGCTTTCCTGAAGTCGCGACGCATTGAACGCGCCGATCGCTCAGTGGGGGAGATTACCTATCCGCTCTATATGTCTCATCCCAATGTCATTATTATCATGCTCTCCATAAACTCAAATAACAGCTATGTTTGGATCGCCTTCACCCTGATTGTCTGCATTGTGACCGCGCGCCTCCATCATGAGATTGTGGATCCGATCGTTGATCAGATGAGAAATCGCGTTCGCGGCGTCGCGCTTTAAGAAGATCCGTCCTGGCGAACTGATCTGCCGCAGAGGCGCTTGCTCTTGCGGCTGAGTGGCCGGGCGCGCCCTCAACGGCTGGGCGAGATGCTGCGATCGGCCACCGGCGTCGGCACGGCTGCTGTCCCCAGCTCCCCGTCCATCGGGAACTCCAGTGCGATCCGCCAGCCCTCCGGCTCCGTCTCGATATGGATCCTTCCTCCAAGCTGCCGGGCGATGCACAGGTCCACCACCTGCAGGCCGAAACCTGCCGCGTGGGTGGGCGGCTGGGGTTTCAGGGGGGAGCGTTCGATCCAGTCGAGATGCAGATTTTCGCCATCGATGCGCCACACCAGATCAACCCGGCCGCTGCGTTCGCGCAGGGCGCCATGCTGGCGCGCATTGCTGATCAGCTCCTGGACGACCTGGGCCATGGAAACCGCCGCCTTCGGCAGCAGAGTGATCGCCGGCCCCTCGCAGCCAATCGCCGCATCGACACTGCGCGCGACAGCATTGACCAGCTTTCGCAGATCAGCGCCACGCCACTGGGTCTCGGAAAGCGCCTCATGAGCCAGTGTCAGAGCACTGATCCGCCCTGAGACTGCATCCCTGTCGCGCCTGTTGCCGACGCTGCGCCCCGCGATCACCTTGATGACAGTCAGCGTATTCTTGACGCGATGATTGAGTTCCGCGATCAGCAGCGACAGCTGCTTCTGGGCGTCGAACAGGGCCTGCTGGGCGGCCGCCACTTCCTCGATGTGCTGGGTATAGGGCAGAAGCGGCGCATTGGTCCCCATGGCGCGTGCATTGCGCGAAAGTGTCGACACCTCCCGGCCAAGCCTGCGTCCATAGACAAAGGCGCCCAGCAGGGTCACGAGCACGACAAAGATGGCCAGCCCAGCCAAAATCAGGATGAGATGGCGCACCGGCTGGTTGAGGATGGTTTCCGGGACGCTCACGACAACAGCCCAGCCCATCGAAGTGTGGCGGAAGGCGGTAAAGACATCCACCTCGTCAAGCGTGCGCGTCTTCACCGTCCCTGAGTCTGCCTGAAGCATGGCCTCCCGCAGGTCCCCGGTTGCTGGCCTGCCGACGAAGATTTGGGGATCGCGGGTCCTCGCAACCAGCCGCATGTCGCTGCCAACGACCGCCGCGAGCCAGCCCGCCTCAGCACTGGCACCGAGCGTCAGCTTCTTGCCCACAAATTGCGGACTCATCGCAAGAGTCAGCAGAAAGACAACCTGATCATCGCGCAGGACGGGATAGACGATCGAGACGAAGTTACGCCCGTCCGTCACGCCCTGATAAAGGTCGGAAAGCTGGGGCTGCCGCGTTTCAATCGCCCGCTTGTCCGCCTGGATCAGGACAGGATCGATCGTCTTCGGGTTGTGTTCGCCAACGATTACCGGGGTGATGGAGCTGGCCATATGCAAACCGTCTGGCGCCCGCAGGACGATCACGGCGTCGAGTGCCTTGGCGACTTCGACGGCCTGCCGCTCGAAGGATTTGAAGTCCTTCGCATCGATGGCCGGTGACACCGACAGGGCCTGCAGCACGTTGACCCGCCCGGCGACCTCGGCCTCGATGTCCCGCTCGAACTCGGTGGTGAAAGCCACCGCGCGCTCTTCCATCCTCTGGCGTTCGGTGGCAGCCCGCTCCACGGCCAATAGCGCTGTCGCGACCAGAGCTGGCACCAGGCAGATCAGTCCGAAGATCAGAAGATGGTTGCGAAGACTGAGCCTGAGTTTCATTCGTCTGCCCAACACCCTTCGTTGAGGTGAGCGGATGACCGGCGGCTGTCAAGTTAAACTGTTCAGCGGCGGAAGCGCAGGCCGATGCGCTGCTCGTTGCGCCACACCAGCTCGGCCCGATAGGAACGATCGAGGTGGGCCACGAAGAGCTGGCAGTCGGACGGGACCTCGCGCAGGCCTGCCAATTCGATCTGGGCCCCCTCCTCGGACAGGTCATGCAGGAAGCACAGGTCCGGCCGCCCGTCTGCAATATGGACCGCGCCTGCCAGGAAGACGGGTCGACGACGCGCGGCGCGCTGGTCGCTTGTCAATTTGGCAGAGGACTTCGCTGCAACGGACATGGGGGCTTTTCCTGACCGTCGAATTCTAACGACAGGACCTGCGCAGCCCAAAACGATACCTCGAACCATTGTTAACGCCGATTGGCCCGGCTCCCTCGCCCTTGGACAATCAAGCGGGAATTCTTCCGGGACCGCAAACATGGGCCGGATCGGGAGGTCAGCTTGCTCAAGAAGGCTCTGGGTGGTGCCATTGGTGCCTGGATGATCGTGGGAAGTGCCCGGGCTGATGGAGGCACGCTCGGCATGGCGGCAACAGGCAAGACGCCGAAACCCGTGGTCGAAGAGCGCCCTCGCCGATTCAGGACAGCCCTCGAATCAGCGACCATTCGAGCAAAACTCTTCCAGCTTCAGCTCGCACCGGCGGGACACTGCGGCGAAGCATTTGCCGCATTCCTGCGCGCACAGGACGCGGAGATGCATCCCGTGGTGCATGGCGCGGGACTCAAGCTCGATTGAAAATGGGCTCGAAAACAGCGCGGCGCTGGATCATCCACCGCTGGAAGCGCGTGCAGAACGCGACACATCCGGCGCATCATCTGCCGTGCCCGAGGATGTAATTTTTTGTACCGAACACAGGATTTATTGAACGAATCCATAGGCATCAAATCGATCTGCCCTCATTATCGCTTGCATAAATGCACGCGTGTCGGGCTGGCGCGCTGATGAGTGGCTGGGGATGGACGGACGAAAGTCAGATCTGCATATTCTGGTAGTCGAAGACGATCATGAAATTTGCCGGCTCCTGAAATCCGCGTTCGAGGATGCCGGGTACCCTGTTACGCAGGTGCATGACCGGGTCTCGATGCTGGAATGCCTTGAGCGACTTCCCATCAAGCTGATCACTCTGGACATCATGCTGGGCAACGACGATGGCCTTGCCCTGGCCCAGGAAACGCGGGCGCGCCACAACATCCCCATCATCATGATCAGCGGCCTTGGCCGGCCTCTGGAGCGGGTGAAGGGGCTGGAGCATGGCGCCGATGACTATATCGCCAAGCCCTTCCACCTGACCGAAGTGCTCTGGCGGGTCGAGCGAACCCTGAACCGCTATTACAGCGTCAGCCCGCCCATTGGTGAAGCGGACGAGGACTTGCCGCGCTTTGCCTTCGACCACCTGTATTTCAATCCGACGCAGCGTGAACTCAGGATCGGAAACGGCGCTCCGATCCTGCTGACACCACGTGAGTTCCAGCTGCTTCGTCTCTTCATTGAAAATGCCGGGCGCATTCTCAGTCGCGATGAAATCACCCGTGCCCTCAAGGGCACCGAATGGTCCCCATTGGAACGCTCGATTGATGGACATGTGGCACGCCTGCGCGCCAAGCTGGAACCCTCGACGGAGTTCCCTGTCTTCATCCGCAGCGTGCGGGGCGTTGGCTACGTCTTCGCCGGCCGGGTTTCCCGCCCCTGACGCCTGCTCCTGTTCTCGGTAAACGGCAGTCGCGTTTTCAGGGCCTCCCGGATGAATTCGGCCAGCTGCGCGCGACTATATGGCTTGCTGAGCACGCGCATATGGTCGAGCCCGCTTAGCGTATGGCTCATTCGATCCCCCTCATTGTAGCCGGAATTCAGGGCCATTCGGATATGGGGGCGATTGGCGATGATCCAGCGGCTGAGATCGAAACCGCTCATCCCGTGCGGCATCACCACGTCACTGAAGACGAGATCGTAGTCATCGTTTGATTGCAGGTGAGCCACGGCTTCCGGCCCGCAGCTGACCGCGTGGACGACATAACCAAGAGCCTCAAGGCGCGCGGCCGTCACCTCCTGCACCTGAAGGTCATCCTCGACCACGAGAATGCGCTCGCCCCGCCCCATCGGCACAGCTGCATCGATCAGGCTGGCAACAGCAGGCCGAACCTCGCTGCGATCACGCGGAAGGTAGATCGAGACTGTCGTGCCGTGGCCAATCTCACTGTCAATCGTGACAAAGCCACTCATCAGGCGAACTGAGGACACGACACTGCTGAGCCCGAGGCCTGATCCCTTGCCTTCGCCCTTGGTGGTGAAAAAGGGCTCCATGGCCCGCTTGCGGGTCTCTTCGGACATTCCCATTCCCGTATCGGCCACGGACAGCCGAACATATTCACCAGGCATGACTTCCGGATGCGCGAGGGATTCGACCTCGCCCAGAACCACGTTTGCCGTCTCGATGCGCACCCGCCCGCCGCGTGGCATGGCATCGCGTGCATTCACGACGATATTGGTGATGGCACAATCAATCTCGCTGGGATCGGTGACCACCTGCCAGAGGTTTTCCTCAAGGGCATAGTCCAGCAGGACGTGATCGCCGATCAAGCGTCCCAGCATGCGCATCGTGCGCTCGATGCAGCTGTTGACCGAGAGGCTGCGGGATGAAGACTTGCGATGTTGGGCAAGGGAAATCAGGCGCTGGTTGAAGAATGCGCCGACCTCCGCGGCCTCGACCGTGCGCCGCAGGAGCGCCTGAACGGCCGTCGGATCATCGATCCGCCGATGGGCAAGTTCCAGATTGCCGGTAATCACAGTCAGCAGATTGTTGATGTCGTGAACCACACCACTTGCCAGCTGACCAACCGCTTCCAGCTGGCCGGCCGCCAGGAGGCGCTGTTCAGCAGCCTTGCGGTCTGAAATATCGATCAGCACACCGAAAGAGCGACATGGCCGCCCGTTTTCATCGCCAACCGTGTTCACACGACCTTCAATCCAGCGGAGGTCGCCGTTCGCGGTAATGATCCGATATTCCGAGCTGCGTGAGCCGACATATTGATGCGCCGCGTGGTTGATCGCGATCAGACGCTCGCGGTCATCGGGATGCACATGTTGCAACCAGATACGACGATCGGCTTCGAATGCATTCGGCTTGTATCCGAGAAATTCGTAATATTCATCGCTCCAGGTCGTCCGCCCGGTTTCGAACTCCCGCGTGAAAAACATCATCTTGCCGGCACGCTGGGCAAGCTTCAGAATCATCTGGCTTTAGCGCAGGTCGGCTTTTGCCATCTCAAGTTCGATGGCCTGTCGCAGCGCACGCGCAGCGATCTGGCAGATGTCCAGCTCTGCCTTGCCGGGCGCGAGTCCGGGTGCGAAGCCCGCGAGGAAGACGGCACAGGGCCCTTCAGACTGCGCGATGGGGATGACGGCAACTGATCCAATCTCTTGAGGCCATGCCTCAGCGTGTGGCAGCCAATGAAAACTGTCTGCCTCGCGACTGGGATCGATCAAAAAGGCCTGACGACGCAGGTCTTCCGGGCTGCAGGGGCGGCTGACATGAACTTTGGGATCATCCAGCGCGTCATCCTGAATGCTGCTGAACCAGCAATAGCTGAGCATCGACGAAGGAGATGCGACCGAAAGGCTGCCGCGACCGACATGGGTGACACCCACCCCATCCCTCAGCACCCAGCACACCGAGCGCATCATGGCGCGGGCATCGCTCAGGCCTCCGAAAGCCAGTTGGAGTGCCAAAGCGATCTCGCGTTCGGGCCTTTGACCTATTGTCACCGTCAACTTGGCTCCCCCATCCCGACGACGAGTTTAAGCGATCAATTGCGGGGCGGAAAGCATTACCGCCGCCAGGCCCGTGGTTCAGGCGCGGCTGGCGCAAGCAGGGCAAGCTAGGCTTTCGGGACGTGAAATCCCGGAGAAACGCCCATGTGTCGCTGGCTCGCCTATGTCGGTGCACCGCTGCGAATCGACCAGCTGCTGTTCGAACCGCAGAACTCGCTGATCCGCCAGAGCCTGCAGGCGCGGCTGGGCGCCACCACGACCAATGGCGATGGCTTTGGTCTGGGCTGGTATGGGGAGCGGGGCTTTCCGGGTCTCTATCGTGACGTTCTGCCCGCCTGGCATGATGCCAACCTGCGCAGCATCGCCGAGCAGATCCGCTCGCGCCTCTTTATGGCCCATGTGCGCTCATCGACGGGCACCTCGACCAGCCGGGAGAACTGCCATCCCTATCGCTATGAGAATGCCCTCTTCATGCACAACGGGCAGATCGGCGGCTACCTGCGCATCCGACGCGACATCGAGAACCTGATCGACCCGCAGGTCTATCCCGCCCGCCTCGGCACGACCGATTCAGAAGCCCTCTTCCTGCTGGCGATCAGCAACGGCCTGCTGGAAGATCCACATCCAGCCTTCTCGAAAACCATCGGGCAGATCCGCGACCTGATGGCGGCACGCGACATTCAGGAACCCTTCCGCATGACCGCCGCACTCGCTGATGGGGAGCGGCTCTTTGCCCTGCGCTATTCCTCCGATGACCTTCCACCGAGCCTCTATTATGCGGAGGGCGGGGAGATTGCCGTCGATGGCGGCGATGTGAAGATCCTGCCCGGGCGCGGCAGCCTTCTGGTCCTCTCGGAACCCCTCGACCGGCACGAGGGCCCTTGGCGCGAAGTCCCTGCCGGTCACGTCCTCGAAAGTCGCGCCGGCAGTGCCCATGTCAGCCCTTTGCTAGGGGCCCCTTTGTAAGGAGGGCGCTATCTTATTCTAACTTTATCTCACAAATGTAAGGTCTAAATACCTAGATCAAAATGCGAACAAACTAGGTTTGGGGCGTGAACAGTAAAGTTAACTTAACTGAAGCGCCCTGCCCTAGCCTCCATCACTCAGCCCTTCACGGGCCGTGCGCTGGAAGACGAAGCGGCCGAAGGCGATGCCGATCACCAGCACCAGCCCAAGCAGAACCAGAGCCACGCCAACCGTATCGATCGAAATGGCCAGCTGCGTTGGCAGGTAATTCATGACCGTCTGCAACTGGCGCATGTCCCACACCACCTTTGTGATGCCGAGTCCCACTGCGAGGCTCACCAGCGCGCCCATCACAAGCCCGATGAAGGAGGGCCCAAGCACGTTGGGCAAAAAGAAGCGCACGACACTGGCTGGCCCGGCGCCGCGAATGCGCAGCAGGCCGAGTGTCCTGCGATCCTCCACGTAATTGGCATAGGCCACCGCGAAGATGCCGATAAAGGCGAGGATCAGGCCCCCCAGCAGGTAGATGCGCACGTTCTGCCGGGCGAGGAAGATATACATGTCGCTGCCAAGCCGCGAGACTTCCGTCGGCACATCACGCACTTCGAGTGGCGTCACGCCCGCCGTCGCCAGCACCGTGCGCCGCAGGGAGGCGAGCGGTGTGCCAGGACGCGCACCAATCATCACCACCACCCGCGGCAATAGGACATCGAGGGCATCGAAGCGCGGATTGCCCGCCGCCGCGACGAGATAGGGGCTCGCGGAGAAGAGGTGGTTAAGGTAGTCGACCCGCGCGCCGATGAAGCCTTCGCGATCGTTGACCGTGCGCAGCGGCAGGCCGGGCAGGAAGCGCAGCGCCCCGCCGAAGGTCGCCCGCTCCATCTGCTGGCTGGTGCTGCGACCGATGGGCATGGGCAGCCCGGCCGTGCGCTTGTAGAACTTCGCAACGGACGAAGACGCCAGCACCTCGCCCTTGTCGAGCCGCGCCATCAGGCTGGCAAAGTTTTCGGTCTCACCCAGATCCGGCTCGGCGCGCACCGCCTGCTCATAGGCCCGCGGATCACCCACGAGATAGAGTGGCAGGCCGGAGAACCCGCGGTCGGGCATATAGACGCCCTCGGTGATCCCCTCGACCATATAGTCGACGCTCGCAACGCCCGGCAGGGCACGCAGGTCTTCGAGGATGGGCTGCAGGCCCTGCTTCAGGATCTCCATGCGCTGCTTCATGCCCCCGCGCGACTGTGCCTCGGCCGGCATGAAATCCAGCGCATTGAGGGTGAGCTGCAGGTCCGAGCCCAGCTGCGCCCGCGCGCCTCGCTCGGTCTTGTTGTCGAATACTGCCGTCATCACGGTGGGATAGAGCGCCAGCGTCGAAAGCATGGAGACAATGAGCAGGAAGGAGGCCGCACGATGGCGGCGGATGCTCATGTGCTTCAGCGCTGCAGCGCGTAGCGGCCCTGCGAGCAGCCAGGCGCCGGGCGCCATGAGGGCACTCATGATGCGCTGGTTCGATGCCATCAGGCTGACGAGCCCGTAGACCAACAGCGGAAAGGCGATGAAGTCGAGCGCCCGGTCGGCCTCAAAGAGCCAGTCCTTCTGGAACAGGCTCGTGAGCGACTGGCCGCTGACCCACCCCCAGAGTTTGGCAAGTCCTATGAAGAGCGCCAGCGCCTGCAGAATGCCAAAGCGCGTGCCGGACGAGCGGCCCTCGAAGGTCGCGATGCGCCGCGAGGCTTCCAGCGGCGAGACGCGTGAGGCCTCGCGCACGAGGCGCCATCCGCTCATCAGCGCGATGACGATGCCGATGACAAGGAAGGCAGCGAGGAACAGCGGTTCCTGGATCTTCAGCATGAGGCTGAGCGCCGGAAGGCTGCCCATGTAGATCCACAGGGGCGCCAGTGTGCCAAGCACTGCGCCGATCACGCCACCCACCAGACCACCCGCCGCAATGGCGGTGAGCATGGTCACGGCAATCGAGCGGCCCGACACGCCACGCAGACGCAGGAGCCCAAGCTTGCGCCGCTCGTTGAGCAGCAGCAGGCTCGCCAGATTGCCAAGCAAGATGCCCGCGATGATGAGCAGCGGCAGCGACACCAGCAGTGCAATGACCGCGATCCGCCGCGCGATATCGTTCATGCGGATGAACATTGCGCCGAGGTTGTGATCCACCGCAGCGCTCTGGGTCATGTCCTGCACCTCGTCGGTGAGGCGCGAGCCGACCTTGATGATCTTGGTCAGCGAGCCATCGATGTCCCAGCCCGACACGAGCGCATCGCGATTGACGCGCACGAGATGGATCACCTCCGGAAAATACTTTCCGGGATCCGCATGCACATCCGCATGGTCATGCACATGGATGATGCCACGCGAGATGGAGTCGAAATCATCAAGGCGCTTGGCGTCATAGGGCATGACGAGGATCAGGCCGAGCTCGGGCACGAGCGTGGGCGATGAGGTCTGCTCCATGTACCAGCGGTTGATCTCATTGGAATCGACACGGATCACGCGGTCTATGGGCGTCTCGACGACGACATAGCCCTTGGAGCCGCGCACAGGACCATGGGCATGGCCATCGCTTCCATGGGCATCATCCGTATCATCCACGTCATCGCCGTCGCTCATGTCCGTGCGATCAACCACGAGGCGAAACTGCTTGCGATCCTGCAGCCGCAGATAGGCGTCACCCATCTGCGCCTTGGAGCCGACGAGCACCAGCACGGCACCCTTGCCCGTGGGGCGAATGTCCGCGGGCAGCATGGACGGGTCGGTTGGCGACAGGAACGACACCCAGGGCGAGCGGATCTGCTGCTCGTCGATTTCAGGCTTGGTCGTATAGGGCAGGATGGTACGCAGGAAATAGAGTCGCTGCGTCTGTGTCACGCCTTCAACCGTGGCAACCGCTTCGGAAATTTTCTGGGAGAGCGGAATTTCAGCCGTCTGGTAGATTGAGATATCCCAGGGCACGCGCTCGATCTGGTCTTCCACATAACGCTGCATGGCGTGGCGCGAGGTGACCGTGATTGCCGCCAGCAGGAAGACGATCAGACCCGTCACCAGCGCAAAGACCACGAAAGGCCGGCGACCAAGGACCGAAAAGAGCAGGCGCGCGGGAGAATTGCTCACGAGACGCGCTCGATCACACCGTCGCGCATGTAGCAGACACGCGGGAAGGTCTCGACGACCTTGGGATCGTGGGAGGCCACGATCACCGTCTTGCCGCGCTCGGCCGCCAGATCGATCAGGATCTTCGTGATGATCTTGGCATTGGCGCTGTCGAGATTGCCGGTGGGCTCATCCGCGAGAATGATCGGAGGATCGTTGACGAGCGCCAGACAGACGGCCACGCGCTGCTGCTCGCCGCCCGACAGTTCCTCCGGACGCTTGAAGCCCTTGGCCTTGAGGCCCACCGTGTCGAGCAGGCTTTCTGCCCGCCCACGGCGCACCTCCGCGGGCAATCCTGCCATGAGCATGGGCAGTTCAAGATTTTCAATCGCAGAAAGACTCGGGATCAGGTTGAAGAACTGAAAGACAAAGCCAACCTTGCGCAGCCGGTAGTTTTCGAGCTCGCGCTCGCTCATCTTGCCGACATCAAGCCCGCCCGCAAAAACGCCGCCACTCGTGGGCCTATCCATGCCACCCAGCAGGTTGAGGATGGTCGTCTTGCCGCAGCCCGAAGGCCCCATGAGCGCCACCGCCTGTCCGGGAGAGACCTCCCAGTTCATCTTTTCCAGCGCGGTCACGCGCTGCGCCGCCGTCTCATAATATTTTGACACATTCTCAAGACGTGCACTGGGCTGCGCCACTTCAACCGATGTCATTTCAAAACTCAGGGTTTGAAGAATTCGTAAGTACCGGCGTTGATCGACTGGGCCCATTTGGTCCAGTAGGCGCCGGGATTTCTTGCATAGTCGTCATATTTTCCCGGCGCATTGATGCCCGGCAGCGCAGGGATATAGTCACGCCGCAGGATCGTGTCCGGGTTGCCATAGCGCGAAGCGAGCGCGCGCACGCCCACGTCACCCAGCGCCGCCAGTCCGCCATGTTCCACCAGTGTCGCCCACTGGTCGAGGTCACGCAGGCGCAGCTGATAGGTCGGCAGCAGATTGTGCTGATGCATGGAATGGCCACGCGGCACATTGTTCTTGATGGCAAACTCATTCGTCTCCTTGGACCACTCGCGCGTGTCCTTGGGTCCCTGCGCGGCTTCCGCCCCGAAGGCCCAGTGGATCACACCCGCCGCGTTGCGCTCGGAGAGATTGTTGCCCTCGATGACTTCGCCGGGATGCTTGAAATATTTGGGGTTGGTGCCCATGCCGGCTTCAAACAGCCACCAGTATCCGGGCTTGGGCGCATAGGGCCACTGCAGCGTCTTGGTGCCGGGATAGTTCTGGAAGAGCCGCAGGCCCTCACCATAAAGACCGCCACCATTGACTTCCGCAACCTGTCCATTGCGCACCTTCACCTCGATGCGCGGATAGGTTGCCGCATGGCTGGAGGTCGAGGCGATCACGCCATTGACCTCCGGCAGAAGCAACGGCTGGTAATTGTCGATGACCGCCGGAAACTCGACGAGCGAATAGGGAAAGCGCCCGGTCGCCTGCGCCGGGAACATATAGAGATGGCCCTGATTATAGATGCCGGCGGCCCAGCTCTTGGCTTCCGCCTCACTGACATCATAACCGAAGGCTGTTCCTTCAGGGTCAGACACCTCTGCACGGTCGGCAAAGCCGATGGGCTCGATGGTCTTGGTCTCGATCAGGCGCCAGACATCGGAGGGAAAATCCGGCACCTGGCTCATGAGGTCATAGAGATCGAGATAGGTGTAATTGCCGAGCAGCTTCTCGCCATGATGGCGCACGAACTTGCGCGTATTGGTGCGCCCGCCCGAGCGCCAGACGATCCAGTCGATCTCCGGATGCTTGTCGAGCCAGGCAACGAGCTTGTCAGGAACATCCTTCACATAGTCCCGCGCCATGCGCGCATAGGTCTCGTTGTCATATTTAGGCGTGGGCCAGGTCGCGTCATAAAGCTCGGGATCCTGCTCCTTCACCCATCCCCTGCCCTTTTCCGGATCGGGCATGATTCCGGTGTAGTTGAAGAAATATTCCAGCTCGCGCTGGCCATCGCCAATCGCATAGGTGCGGATGCCAACGCGGAAATCGAGATACTGCTCCTGGGTGAGGCCCAGCAACTCCCAGATGGTGAGCACGGTCGTCTTGACGCCCCGCTCCTCCATGGCGCGCTTGATTGCCTCCTGCACCATCATGTTGGGGATCGTGTCGCGGATCTCGCCCACCACGATCAGCAGATGCTTTCCCGCGTCCACGAGTCCAAGCGGCGAGCGCCCCTGTGTCTGGCGCGAGGCCGCACGGGCCGAGGGCATGAGTTGCTCGATATTATCTGGCCGCTTCAGATAGGAGGGAAAGGCCGGCGGCGGCACCGGATGCTGCGCGCCAGGGCCGATCAGCCCATATTCCTTGCGCCTCTGCGCCATCTGGGCCGGATCCCAGGGCGCATAGTTGGCCCGGCGCTCGGCCATGGGTTGCGACTTGTCGGCGAGCGTGGGGGCTGCAGGCATGGCCACAGCCAATCCCAGGAGCCCCAGCAGCGGAACGATCGAACGAAACATCATCACGCGCCCTCCCCGCTTACGGCTTGAAGAAGGCATTCTTGCCTTCGTCGATGCTTGTCGCCCATTTGTCCCAATAGGCACCGGGGTCCTTCGCATAGTCATCATAGCTGCCCGGCGCATTGATGCCGGGAAGCTGAGGCACATAATCGCGATTGAGCACGCGGTCGGGGTTGCCGTAGCGGGAAGCCAGCGCGCGCACATAGCTGTCCTTCAGGGACGTCAGACCGCCGTGTTCCACCAGCGTGATCCACTGGTCGAGATCGCGGATGCGCACCTGATACGTCGGCAGCAGATTGTGCTGATGCATCGAATGGCCCTTGGGCACATTGTATTTGGCGGTGAATTCTTCCGTCTCCTTGGCCCAGGGGCCAACCACATCCGGGCCCATGGCGACCTCAGCACCGAAGGCCCAGTGGATCACGCCGGCGACATTGCGCTCGGAGAGATTGTTGCCGTCATGCACCTCGCCCGGATGCTTGAAGTACTTCGGGTTGGTGCCCATGCCGGCTTCATAGAGCCACCAGTAGCCGGGCTTCTTCTGCATCGGCCAGGTGAGTTCCTTGGTGCCCGGATAATTCTGGAACAGTTTCAAACCTTCGCCATAGAGGCCGCCGCCCTTCACATCCGCGATGAGCCCGTTCTTCACCTGCACCTCGATGCGAGGATAGGTGGCGGCATGGCTTGAGGTGGAGGCGATGATGCCCTGAACTTCCGCCTGCACGGGCGGAATATAACGGCCCTTCATCACCGGATATTCCACCATGGAATAGGGCGTACGACCGGTCGCCTGCGGCGGGAACATGTAGAGATGGCCCTGATTATAGACGCCCTCCGACCAGCCCTTCGCGGCCTCCTCCGTAATATCGTAGCCGAAGGCCGTGCCTTCGGGATCGGTCACTTCTGCACGATCCACATAGCCAAGCGGCTCGATGGTCTTTGATTCAATGAGCCGCCACACGTCAGCCGGGAAATCGGGCACCTGTCCCATGAGGTCATAGAGATCCACATAGGTGTAGTTGCCAAGAAAGCGCTCGCCATGCTGGGCCAGCATCTTGCGCGTATTGGGGCGATTGCCGCTGCGCCAGACGATCCACGAAATCTCGGGATGCTTGTCGAGCCACTCATTCAGCTTCTTCGGAATGAGATCGTTATAGTCCTTGGCGATCTTGGCATAACGCTCATCGGCGTATTTCGGCACGGTCCAGGTTGCCGCGAAGAGATCGGGATCCTGCTGGCGAACCCATTCGCGCCCCTTCGGCGGATCAGGAACAAAACCCGTGTAGTTGAAGAAATATTCGAGTTCACGCTGGCCATCGCCAATCGTGTAGGTGCGCACACCGTCGCGGAATTCGTAATATTCCTTTTCGGTCAGGCCGAGCAGCTCCCAGATTGTGAGCACGGTCGTCTTGACGCCGCGCTCCTCCATGGCGCGCTTGATCGCTTCCTGCACCATCATGTTGGGCTTGGAATCGCGGATCTCACCCACCACGATCAGCAGCTGCTTGCCGGACTCCACAAGACCGAGAGGTGTGCGCCCGCCAGTCTGTCGCGAGGCCGAGCGGGCCGCTGGCATCAGCTTGTCGATCGTGTCGGGCTTCTTGAGGTAGCTTGGGAAAGATGGCTCCGGAAACGGCGCCGTCGTGCCCGGTCCGATAAGACCCTGCTCCTTGCGGCGCTTGGCCATGTCGGCGGGATTCCAGGGGGCATAGAGGGTCTTGCGCTCGGCAATCGGCTGGCTCTTGTCAGCCAGGGCGGGACGGCTTGGTGAGCCCGCGAGGATGGCTACGGCAACCAGGGCCGACCAAATGAGAAAACCGCCGCGTTTCAGGATCATGGATCCTCTCCCCGATGTTTTGCCGCCCTTTTTGCCAAGCTTAAAAAGATCGGCACCCGCTGGCCAGCGCTTTCGGCTGTCCTTCGGTAAATCGGCGGATGCCTTGTGGATCCGCAATGTGGGCTGATGACAGGAGTGTAGGAGATAATTATCCCCTAGTCAAGGCTATTTTTCCTTATTTGATGCTCATAAATTCGTTCAAGCGCTCATTTTGAACGACGCGTCCAAGACCATGGAGTTTCACCCCCATGGCCCAGATCGGTGAGCAACATTGACCGAAGGACCTCGAAACCTCGGCCAGATCCCACGCGTGAAACCGACGCCAAGGCCGTGAGTGAGAGTCAAGGTGTGGAGAAAAAATGGTCCTCCCTCAGCAGAGGGAGGACCAGTCAAAATGCTCCCGTGGAGTCAGAAGCGAATTCATACTTCGCCATATGCCATCATCCGTCACCCACCAAATGAGGTATGTTTGCGAAATTAAATCGCGGAAAAAAATTTCGACCGGATCAGGCTTTGTGCATTCGTGGAACTTGCAGGCCGAGATGCTCTCGCAGCGTTCGGCCTTCATATTCCTGTCGCACAAGTCCGCGACGTTGCAGCTCTGGCACAACAAGTTCTGCAAAATCACGCAGATCACTTGGCATGGCTGCTGGCATGATATTGAAGCCATCAGCACCGCCCTGTTCGAACCATTCCTGCAGGCTGTCGGCAACGTCCGTCACACTGCCGATAAGCTGCCTGTGCCCCTTCGACACCACGAGCTTTTCATAAACTTCGCGCACGCTCATGTTCTGGCGTCGCGCTGTTTCAAGAATGCCGACCGCCCGACTTTGTGTGAGCTGGCTCGCATCGATTTTCGGCAAGGGCCCATTCACATCGACGCCCGAGAGATCCACTCCCAGCGTGCGTGAAAGCGCATTGAGCCCAGCTTGCGGATGAATATAGGCCTGCAGCTGCTCGTATTTGTCATGAGCCTCCTGACGCGTCCGCCCGATCACGGGCATGACGCCGGGCATGACCAGCGCGTGGTGGGGTTCGCGCCCCTGCGCAACAACACGGCGCTTGATGTCCGCATAAAAAGCCTTCGCACCCTCGAGATCGCGCTGGATCGTGAAGATCACTTCGGCAACCGAGGCCGCGAGTGTCTTGCCGTCCTCCGAGGAGCCTGCCTGCACCAGCACCGGTTGACCCTGAGGCGACCGCGGCACTGAAATAGGTCCGCGCACCTTGAAGTGCTTCCCCTCATGATTGAGGAAATGCATCTTCTCCGGATCAAAGAAACTGCCGCTGCGCTTGTCGATCAGGACTGCCCCGGGCTCGAAACTGTCCCACAGTCCCTTCACCACATCCACGAACTCGTGGGCGATCTCATATCGGTTTGCCAGAGCAGGATGCTCATCGAAGCCGAAGTTATAGGCTTCCAGCGAGGAGGATGAGGTGACGATGTTCCACCCTACCCGCCCATGGCTGATCTGGTCCAGCGAGGCAAACTTGCGGGCGACGTTATAGGGCTCATTATAGGTCGTGGTGGCCGTGGCCACGAGACCGATGCGCGATGTCACCATGGCCAGCGCCGACAGCAGGGTGAGCGGCTCGAAGCGCAAGGTATCGCGATGATAGCCGCTCGGGGTCAGCGAAAAGACATCCGCCACAAAGAGCATGTCGAAGCAGGCACGCTCGGCAGTCTGGGCATTCTCCACATAGGCCTGAATGTCCCAGCCATGGGGATAGGCATCGGGATGACGCCAGGCCGCAAGGTGATGGCCCCCGGGTGCGAAGAACAGGCCAAGCTTCATCTGCCGCACGCGTCATCTCCCCAATATGTCATTGCAGCCATGATAGGGAGCGCGCAGCGACATTCAAAGCCCTCTCAAGGACAGGCCACCACCAAAGCGAAGGGCCGTAGCTCAAGATTGCGGCAATTCGCGTGGTTTGCCGTTCCCTCAGTCCGCCATCTGCAGGTTCTGGCTCTTCACGACTGCCGTCCATTTGGCGATGTCGGCCTTCATGTACTGGCCGAATGCTTCCGGCGTCATGGGCATCGGATCGAGAGCCTCACCGGAGAGACGCTCCATCAGCTCCGGCAGCGCCAGCATCTTGTTGATCTCCGCGCTGAGCCGCTCGACAATCGGGCGTGGCATGTTGGGAGGCCCCACGATCCCGTACCACTGCACGCCATCGAAGCCAGGGTAATTCAGTTCTTCGAGGGTGGGCACATCAGGAAGGAGGCGATGCCTCACCTTGCCCGTGACCGCCAGGGCCCGCAGCTTGCCGCCAGTGATATGGGGGAGTGCGGCCGCCAGGCCCGGGAACATGGCATGGGTATGTCCCGCCAGCACGTCGAAGATGGCCGGGGTGATGCCGCGGTATGGCACATGGGCCAGAGTGATCTTCGTCTGCTCCTTGAACTGTTCCATGGCGAGGTGGGTGAGAGTGCCCGGCCCAGACGTACCATAGCTCAGCTCACCCGCCTTCTTGCGCGCGTAGTCCACGAACTCCGCCACGCTCTTTACCGGCAGGTCAGGATTGACCACGAGAACATTCGGCGTGCCGCCAACCATGCCGATGGGGGTGAAGCCGTTGATCGCGTCATAGGGCACCTGCCGGACCGCCGGATTGGTGCCGTGGGTGCCCACATAACCAACCATGAGCGTATAGCCATCAGGGGCAGCCCGGGTGACTATCTGGCAAGCAACGATCCCGCCGCCCCCACTCTGATTGTCCACGATGACGGGCTGTCCAAGGGCAATCGCAAGCCGGTCGCCCACGGTCCGGGCGACCAGGTCCACGCCCCCACCTGGCGCCACCGGGGCAATGATGCGGATCGTCCGGTTTGGCCAGGTCTCCTGCGCCCCGGCGCGAGAACCGGCAGCCGCGAGGCCCACCAAACCAACAACAAAGCTTCGACGCGAGGGGAGCGAACCCGTCATGCGTAACCTCCTGAGACCCACGGCTTGTCGGGACAAGGGTCCCGCCGGGGCATTCGAATGACCCCATTCGCCCGTTTGATCAGGATTTGCGGATGACGTCCATGAGGGTGGCTTCCTGACGCACCTCCTTCCACCCAACCACGGATAGGCCGGGGCTGGATCGGTCGAAGATGCTCCGGTATTGTAGGCGCGACCGGCTGCAAGACGGCCAGAAGTTTACAAGGGGGACCCATGAGCGCCATTGAGAACACGTCGACCTATCTCCGCGAGAAGAGCTACGACATCACCGGCAATCATCATCCCGACACCTATGTCGGCACCTCGCCCATCAAGGTGAACAAGCTCGGTCACTTCGTCTATGAGGTCACCGACATCGAACGCACCGTCAAGTTCTGGCGGGAAGTCATGGGCTTCACAGAGGTCGAGCGCAACAAGCACGGCATGGTCTTCTTCCGCTGCGGTAAGGACCATCACGCGAT
>CAISZN010000098.1 GCA_903889985.1 uncultured Hyphomicrobiales bacterium
AGGCCTGACGCATTGAGCGCGGCGCGGACACGTTCACGCGATTCCGCCACCGCCTTGTCGCCAAGCCCGACGACCATGAACTTCACGTCGCCACTGGAAATCTGCACCTGCACATCGACGGGCCGCGCCTCGATCCCCTCGAAGGCCACCGTCGCCACACGAACGACCATTTGCGGCTCCAACCAGCCGCCAATTGCGGCCCATGCAGGGTAGCCACAAGCGACGCCCGTACCGGGCCAAGGTGCCCGATTTACAGGTTCCTCCAAGATGATCGGAAACAACTATCGAACGGATTGGAACTACCAAATTCCCCGATCGTTTAACTGTCACTAGGGTCACGCTGAATTCAGGCACGGTGTGGAACGACAGAGGAGGGTTCGATGCAGCAGACTTCAGGTGCGGGCGCCGGCAAATGTCCATTTACGCATGGCGCGGTCTCCCAAGTGGGAACGTCGAACGTGGATTGGTGGCCCAAGGCCCTCAACCTCGACATCCTGCATCAGCACGACACCAAGACCAGCCCGCTGCCCAGGGGCTTCAACTATCGCGAGGCCGTGAAGTCGCTCGATGTGGAAGCGCTCAAGGCAGACATGCGGGCGCTCATGACCCAGAGCCAGGACTGGTGGCCGGCGGACTGGGGCCACTACGGCGGCCTGATGATCCGCCTCTCCTGGCACGCTGCCGGCACCTATCGCATTGCCGACGGCCGCGGCGGCGCGGGCACGGGCAACCAGCGCTTTGCACCACTCGATTCCTGGCCGGACAATGTGAGCCTCGACAAGGCGCGTCGCCTGCTTTGGCCGATCAAGAAGAAATACGGCAACAAGCTCAGCTGGGCCGATCTGCTCGTGCTCGCCGGCACCATGGCCTATGAGACCATGGGCCTGAAGACCTTCGGTTTTGCCTTCGGCCGCGAGGACATCTGGCACCCGGAGAAGGACATCAACTGGGGCGCCGAAAAGGAATGGCTGGAGCCGAGCGAAAGCCGCTACGCGGACGTCAGCAAGGCGCACACACTCGAAAACCCGCTCGCCGCCGTGCAGATGGGGCTCATCTACGTCAATCCGGAAGGCGTGAACGGACATCCCGATCCGCTGAAGACCGCAGCCCATATTCGCGAGACCTTCGCGCGCATGGCGATGAACGACGAGGAGACCGTCGCGCTGACCGCCGGCGGGCATACGGTGGGCAAGGCCCATGGCAATGGCGATGCGAGCAAGCTGGGACCTGCGCCTGAGGCCGCCGACATCGAGAACCAGGGCCTTGGCTGGGCGAACCCTGTCGGCAAGGGTGTGGGGCGCGAGGCCATCACCAGCGGCATCGAGGGCGCCTGGACCACCCATCCGACCCAATGGGACAACGGCTACTTCCAGATGCTGTTCAACCACGAGTGGGAACTGACCAAGAGCCCGGCGGGCGCATGGCAGTATAAGCCCGTGCAGATTGCGGAGGCCGACAAGCCGGTCGACGTGGAGGACCCATCAATTCGCTGCATGCCCATGATGACCGATGCGGACATGGCGATGAAGGTCGATCCGGCCTATCGCGCCATCTCCGAGCGCTTCATGAAGGACCAGGCCTATTTCTCCGAGGTCTTCGCCCGCGCCTGGTTCAAGCTGACCCATCGCGACATGGGACCGAAGGCTCGCTACATCGGCCCCGACGTGCCCAGGGAAGATCTGATCTGGCAGGATCCAGTCCCCGCCGGTCGGACTGACTATGATGTCGCGGCCCTAAAGGCGAAGATTGCAGCCTGCGGCGTCTCGGCCAGCGACCTGATCGCAACGGCATGGGACAGCGCCCGCACCTTCCGGGGTTCCGACCTGCGCGGCGGCGCCAATGGGGCGCGCATCCGCCTTGCGCCCCAGAAGGACTGGGAGGGCAACGAGCCAGCGCGCCTCGCTCGCGTGTTGGAGGTCCTTGGGCGCATTGCACAGGAAAGCCACGCCAGCCTTGCGGATGTGATCGTGCTGGCGGGGAACGTGGGGGTCGAGCAGGCGATCAAGGCGGCGGATTTCAACGTCCCGGTGCCCTTCGCGCCCGGCCGAGGGGATGCCAGCGCGGAGCAGACCGACGCGGACTCCTTTGCGCCGCTGGAGCCCCTGCATGACGGGTTCCGCAACTGGCTGAAGAAGGACTATGCGGTCAGCGCCGAGGAACTGTTGCTCGACCGTGCTCAGCTCATGGGCCTGACCGCCCATGAGATGACCGTCCTTGTCGGTGGCATGCGTGTGCTGGGCACGAACCATGGCGGCTCGCGCCATGGAGTCTTCACGGACCGGGTCGGAGCACTCACCACCGACTTCTTCGTCAACCTGACGAACATGGCCAATGTCTGGCGGCCGGCAGGCAACGGCCTCTATGAGGTGCGCGACCGCAAGACCAAGGCCGTGAAATGGACGGCGACAAGGGTCGACCTGATCTTCGGATCAAACTCCATCCTGCGCGCCTATGCGGAGGTCTATGCCCAGGACGACAATCGCCAGACCTTCGTCGAGGATTTTGTCGCAGCCTGGACCAAGGTCATGAACGCGGACCGGTTCGATCTCGCGAACTGACAAGTGACAGACGCACAGGAAGGCGGGCGACAGGCCCGCCTTTTTGCGTTTCAGGGCACCTTTCGCTCGTCGCCGGTCTTCAGCTCCATGGCAGCCCTGGCCTTGGCGATCAGCTCTGGCGACATGTTGACGATTTCGTCTGCCATCTCTTTCTGCTTCTGCCAGCTCAGGGGGCGCACGAGCATCTCGACCTTGCGCGCATCCTCGATATAGGCCGGGTCCTTCATGGTCTCCTCGAAGGCCTTGCGCAGGGCGGCCAGTCGGTCTGCGGGCACGCCGGGGCTCGTCAGATAAACTTTTCCAAGCGCCACCTCGGCGGAGAAGATTTTAAAAATCTGCTTCTCCTCCTCCGTACGGCCAAGATCGTTGAGGAGTGGCACGTCGGGCCACTCCGGATCGCGCACGGCGCCGAACTGCAGCAGCATGTCGATCTTCCTGTCACGCAGCCAGTCGGGATTCTGCGACTTGAGGCTGCTGAAGAAATTTCCGGCGCGGCCCTGCACCTCGCCGCGCTCCATGGCGAGATGAATCTCGTTGGTGCTCTTGTAGCCTGACACCATCTTGAACTTCATGCCGAGCACATTGTTGAGCAGGGTCGGATAGAGCATGGTGTAGGAACCAGCACCGGTGGCGCCCATCAGCACCTCCCTGTCCTTCACATCCTCGATCTTCTTGATGCCCGCCGTGTGCCATGTGTAGAGATTGGCATTCTCCACATCAGCCGCGCCCAGGAAGTTGAAGTTGCGCACGTCATATTGTGCGCCCCTGCCGTCGAGCACCTGATAGCCCACGAAGGTCGGGAGAATGGCGCCGATGGTGAGCCCATCCTTGGGCGCCTGCCCATAGACATAGTTCGTCGCCTGCAGATGGCCTGCGCCGGTCATGTTCTTCGGCACAACCGTTGGGTTGCCGGGGATGTGATTGCCCAGATGACGTGCGATTACGCGCGCAGCCGTATCGACACCACCACCCACGCCCGTCGAGATGATGAGCTGGAGCTGCTTGCCTCTGTAGAAATCCTCGAGCGCATCGGCGCGCGCCGCCGACGGAATTGCGACCGTCAAAAAGAGCGACAATGCTGCAGACAGATTCCGCACTGACGGTGCCGCCGGGCGTTTCGACTCCACGTTCTTCATGGTCCTGCCATTTTCTGAAAGGATTTGACCGGCGCGGACCCTATTGGCCCGCGCCAGCCAATTCAAGCACTCAGGACTTGCGGCGGGCGAGGCGATCCTTGATGTCGGGAATGAGCTTCGCCGTATTGGCCCCATGCAAGACGGCGCGCGCATTGGGATCGAGCCCGTTCACCGCATTGATATACCCGGCGATCTCGTCGGGCTCGCGCACGGCCTGCGGGTAGTCGGTGGCGAAAACGCATTGCGACAGCGCCAGTTCCGACAGGCCATGGCGGACCCATTCGGCGCCCCATGTGGCGGAAGGATCAGGACCTGCCCAACCGGCGCAATCGTAATAAAGCCGCTCGTTCAGATAGTGGTCGACAGATTTTTTCGGCAGGCGATTGTGGCGCGGGATTTCCGACGTGCCCCACACATGGCGCTGCTGGAAGCCGCGGATGCGCGCCATGTAGCGGCCGATGCCGCCGGAGAAATGCGAGAACTGCACCTTCAGGTGGGGCAGCTCATCGAGGATGCCGCTGTTGATGAGGCGCAGGGTGGCCGTCATCAGGGAGAATTCCCAGCCCAGAATGCGGCCCAGATCGTCCGCATACATCTGCGGCCAGTTGATCACATTCGGGAGAGGATGGATGAAGACATAGAGGCCGAGATCCGCAGCCGCCTTCCAGAAGGGCTTCAGCGCCTCACTGTCGAGGGGCTGGCCCTGGAGCTCGGATGCGATCACCACGCCGGGAAAGCCGAGGTCGACGGCACAGCGCTTCAGCTCGGCGGTGGCCTCCGCCGCGTCCAGAGCGGGCACATGGGCAAGGCCAACGAAACGGCCGGGATGGTCGATCTCGATCTGCTTCATCCGGTCGTTGATGAGCTTGCACTTGCCCACATCCGGCTGGTCGAAGCCCGGCCCCGAGGACAGCACGCAGGCATCGATCCCCGAGCGATCCATCATGCGCAGGAAGGCGGGCACGTCCGACAGCAGCGGGTTGAGCAGGTAGTTGGGATTGCCGTTTTCATCGAGCTGCACGCTCAGCCTTGTCGGATCGCCCTTCTGCAGTTCCGGCGGCGTGTAATGGGTCTGGAAGTCGACGATCATGGGCGTCCTCTCACCGGTTTGTCGCAGCCTCTTCGGGCTTGGCCGCAGCTTAACGGGATGCGAGGTGACACGCCAGCAAGCCCGTCACGCCGAAACGCTTCCCACACCCTCCCCTTGACGGGGAGGGTCGAAGCGCAAAGCGCGGCGGGGTGGGGTGACGCTGCGATTTCGTATCGGCTTGGACTGAAGCTTCGATGAGTCATGTGCGCGCTGAACGCGCGCGACCCCCACCCCGTCAGGGCTTCGCCCTGCCGACCCTCCCCGCAAGGGGGAGGGTGTGGGCGCACTGCTTGCGAAGCCGGCTCGGCCCGGTGCAAGATGCTCGCAGGGAGAAACGCACAATGACCGAACTCGAGGCACGGGCCTACGGGCACAGGGCGCGCATCGGCTATACGTCGCCGCCACTGACCACCGAAGTCTTTCCGTATGAATTCTACCAGATCGTGCCGCAGGGCGTGTCGCTCGTGGTCACGTCGCTCGCCATCATCACCCGCACCAAGGACGAGCTCGACCAGAGCTACGACATCAGCCTGCGGGCGGCGCGCGAGATGCGAGATGCGGGCGTCGACCTTGTGTGCCTGGGCGGCGTGCCGATCAACCAGCACAAAGGCTATGAGAATGGCGACCGGCTCAACATCGAGCTGGAGCAGGAACTCGGCGTCAAGGTCTCGACCAGCGCCTCGGCCCAGACGGCGGCCGGCAAGCTGCTCGGGGTGAAGAAAGCCGTGCTCGCGCATCCCTATGCGCCCACCGATACGGCGCGCATCGCGGCGAGCTACGAGCACATGCTGGGCTGCGAAGTGGTCGGCCGCACTTGCTGGGGCGCGCCCTTCAACCGCATCGGCGCCATCCCGCAGCACGGCGCTCTGGA
>CAISZN010000099.1 GCA_903889985.1 uncultured Hyphomicrobiales bacterium
CCCCGGTGGCTTTGCTGAACTCGTCTGCGTCCCGGCATGGAAGACTGTGCCGCTGCCGAAGAACCTCGACTTCCACTCGGCCTCGGTGGTCATGCGCCACTGCCCGACATCGTGGAACCTGCTGTTCAATGTCGCCAAGCTGAAGGCGGGCGAATGGGTCCTCATCATGGGGGCGAGCGGTAACCTCGGAACCGTAGGTGCCCAGATCGCCAAGAACGTGATCGGTGCCAAGGTCATCTGCGCGGCAGGCTCGCGCGAGCGGGCCGATGTCGGCCTCGAGTTCGGTGCCGATTACGCTATCGATTACACGACGCAGGACATTCTCGCCGAAGTCATGAAGATTACCGGCGGCAAGGGGGTCGATGTCCTCTACGATAATATCGCAAATCCGAAGGTGCTGCCTCAGGCCTTCCATGCGATTGGTGAAAATGGTCGGTTGGTCACGGCTGGAGCCCATGGCGGCCCCAATGTGATGATCGATTTCTTCCATCTCTACGACAAGCGCATCACCATCCGCGGCATGCCGGGCTCGAACCCGGCCGACCTGCCGCTCTGCTTCCAGGCAGCGGCCGAGGGCAAGATCAAGGTGCGCATCGCCCATGTGCTGCCCCTGTCGAAGGCGGCAGAAGCACACAGGATGATGGAAAGCGATCCGGGGATGGGTAAGATCGTACTCGATCCGTCAGTCGGTTGATCCGGCGGCGACCGCAGGGAAGGAAAGTGCCATGAAAGTGATGAGCTTTCATCTGATGCCCTATGCTGAGCTCGACCTCAGCATGAAGGAAAAATACAGCAGCGCCTGGGTGATGCTGCCCAATACCTATTTCGATCCCAAGGTCGGGCATCGCCTCTACAACCGCTATCTCGACGAGCTGGAACTTGCCGATGAGCTGGGCTTCGACGGCGTGTGCATCAACGAGCATCACCAGACAGCCTATGGCCTGATGCCCTCGCCGGTTGTCATGGCATCAGCCCTGTCGCGGCGGACAAAGGGTCGGATCGCCATTCTAGGCAATGCCTTTTGCCTGCGCGAGAACCCGCTGACGCTGGCCGAAGAGCACGCCATGATCGATGTGATCACGGGCGGGCGCCTCATCACCGGCTTCGTGCGCGGTGTAGGGTCCGAATATTTCTCCTTCGGCACCAATCCCGTGCATTCACTGGAGCGCCACAAGGAAGCCTGTGAGCTCGTCGTGCGCGCATGGACGGAAGCAGGGCCCTTCGCCTTCGAGGGCAAGCACTATCACCTCGAATATGTGAACCTCTGGCCGAAGCCCTTCCAGCAGCCCCACCCGCCGATCTGGTGCCCCTCCCAGGGCAGCCGCGAGACCATCGAATGGGCCGCGCATCCCGACCGCAAGTTTGTCTATGTGCAGACCTACAGCCCGGCGGAGAATGTCGCACGCTATCTCGACATGTATCGCGAGACGGCCCAGCGCATGTACGGATATGAGGCGACCTCTGACAGCATCGGCTGGTGTGCTCCCGTCTATGTGGCCGAGACTGACGAGCAGGCCATCAACGAGGCGCGTCCGCACATCGAGATGATGTTCAACGTCCTTCTGCCCAAGGCCTCCGAGCTGATGTTCTTCCCGCCGGGCTATGTGAGCGCTGAATCGCTCGCAGGCGTCATGGCTGCCAAGAAGGGCAATCGTGGCAGCATCACCATTGAGCAGATGATCGAGCGTGGCATCATCGTGTGCGGCAGCCCGGATACGGTGCGCAAGCGCATCGCCGAGATGCACAACCGCATGGGCTTCAGCGAGTTCATGTGCATGCTGATGTTTGGTTCCATGCCGGCACACTTGTCG
>CAISZN010000100.1 GCA_903889985.1 uncultured Hyphomicrobiales bacterium
GCCAAGATCCACAAGGGTCCGCACATCCTTGGATTCGATCATATGGGTCTCTGGTCAGCCGAAATGGCGGATAAGGAGCAGCCGCTGGGCCAGGCGCATGTCTTCGCGGAACTCCGGATGATTGCGCCCCATGCGGGTGGCGAGGGCGAGGTTTTCCTGGGCAGCCGGCTTGTTGCCGCGTAACAGCTCGCACATGCCCACGATACAGAAGGCCCGGGGATGGCGACTGCCGTGGCGCAGGCTCTCGGCTGCGAGCGGGAGGGCCTGATCGAAGGCTTCCAGGCGCACGGCGCAGATGGCCAGCGCCAATGCAGCGTCATCCTGCCCCCCTTCCAGTCCCAGCAGCGTGCAGAGCGGCCCAATAGCCTTGGCGAAATCTCCAGTGGCGAAGGCGCTCTCAGCTGCTGCATAAAGATCGGATAGTGTCGCTGTGGCAGGCAATTCCGACATGCCTGTCCCAGCGGCGGCAGCCAGTTCCAGTGCCGCCTTAGCCACCGCTTCACCGGCTTCGCTTCGCGCAGCCAGCCGGGTTCTGGCCTCTGACGAGAGCTGACCTGCAAGAGACACAGAGCCGCTGCTTCCGGCCGGGGGTGTCCGGCCAGGGGGCAGGTTCAGAAGGGCTGCCAGCGCGTCGATGTCTTTGGCTGCCAAGCGGGGATCCCCGGTTTCAGGACATCAGCTTACACGGTTTGGAGGGCTGGAATGTCACATACATCACTCCCGGGCAACCCGCCGCCTGTTAACCCAAGTCCAAAGTGCCTTGCCAACCTGTGTTATAAAAACGGTGGTTGTGCTGTTCGGCACAGTTAATGTTGCGATGGGACCTTAAGCGTTCTCATTGCGAAACGTGCGGGAGTCCGCGTTGACCCAGGATCGCAAGGCAGGGGCCAGCTTTCGTCAAGGCCAAGCCCTGACAGTTGCAGAAGCTTCGGGCCGATATCGAGGTTCACAGCTCCTTCGAGGCTCGTGCGGCGGCGGAGCATGGCGACCATGTCGATCGGGGTCTGGGTCGCTCGCTCCACGAGCCGGGCGTCAGCCAGGAGGTCGACGACCGGTTGCTGTGGCGCGGGCTGCACTGGCGGGTCTGTTGGCTTTGGTCCGATCGAGACGATGAGCACCAGGATGAGGATCAGCACCGCGAATAGATTGGCGGATATATCCGCCATGGCCGTTGCTTCCGGTCGTGGATGACTCATCGGGCAGGCTCCCGGCGCTCACATTCAGCAATGCGAACCTGCCCTGCGAACTGGCAGGGGCCATCGAACCGGATCTGTCGAATTCGGCTGATCCCGCGAGATGCTGCCAGGGCCTCGAATTCGAAGGCGGTCTCAAGCCCGTCCTGCGTGACCAACAGCGTCACCATGGTCTTCTGGCGGGTCTGCGCATCGAGCAGTTCCGTCAGTCGCGCATTGTCCAGAATCGCGTCGCGCGCGACCGGGTTCGCGCCTGCCTCCGGAAGCACCAGTGCGTCCAGCCGTGCCAGGAAGACGACGGCGCGTTCTCCCCCGCTTTGGAACGAAATCTGCGCCAGCGGGGTCGCCTGTTTTTCTTGAGGCTTGCGTTGATGGGTCCAAGCACCGAGGGCGAGCCCGGGCAGGATGCTCATGAAGGCGAGCAGCAGGATGGCCACCATGGTGAAGAGGAGATCCGCCATGGAATTCGACGGCGCGGCGAGAGCGTCCTCGTCCGGGTCGTCGAAGACCGGCAGGATCATGGATGCGGCTCCGGCTCAGAGGCGCGCGACGCTGCCAGGGAGCATTCGCTGGCAAATTCCAGTTCCTGCTTGTCGAGCCAGTTGATCAGCCATGTCGCGACCATGCTGGCCAGCAGGCCGAGCAGGGTCGTCTCGAACTTGATGGCAAGTCCTGACAATGTGCCGGCAAAATCCGCAGCGCCATTGCCCGAGCTCAAGCCGGCGGGGAGATCCGCCACGGCGCGGGCAAGCCCGATCACGGTGCCCAGAAATCCAAGCAGGGGCAGCAGTGGCAACAGCCCGCGCACATAGCCGCGCGAGGCCTGATCAAACCCGCGGAAGGCTGTCAGGGCAGCATTGCTGTCCCCCTGGGGACGAAGGGTTGCCGCAATGACATGCGCCACGCTTCTGTGGCTCTCGAATGCGAACAGGTTCGGGAAGGCTGGCGAACCGATCGATGCGATCAACCGCGCCGCTGCAGACCGGTCTCCAAGATGCAGGATCACGGCATCCACGAGCCAGCCGAGCACGATGAAGAACAGCAGCAGGATGGCGTAGTGGATGATGGTTGTGCCCGTGAGCGCGGAAACGATGATGCCAATCGCAGGATCCGCGGTCTGGACGCGCCCGTTGCCGAGCGACCATTCCATGATCAGGAGGAGGCCTGCTCCTAGCAATCCGGCTGCCAGGAAGGACTGTCGCCGAATGCCACCCGTGCCGATTCTTGGCCGCAGCCAGAAACGATGGAAGCTCAGATCATTTGCAGCCACGAGGACGCGGCTGCCCATGAGCGCAACCAGCACAAGCGGCCATGCGATCAGCCCATGGAGAACTTGGGCAAGCGTGGTTCCGGAGGCGCTCATGCCTGCCGCGATGGGGCCAGCGATGGTCGCTCCGGCACCGATGAAGATCATCACATCGAGGATGTCATCCGGTAATTTTCCGCGTCCCGCGATGAGCGAGACCAGCGTTGCCGCCAGCCCCGCGCCAAGACAGGCCCAGATCCAGGATTCCCGACCGGAAGCAGAGGTCAGCCCTGCGAGGACCAGCGACAGCAGGAAGCCGATCTCATAGATCTTCAGCCGCTTCGCATCGATCTCCATGACAGCCCTTGTGCCTCCACCGGGTCAGGCTGCGCCGATCTGGGCCACCAGACGGATGCGCTCCAGCGGGTGGATGTTCGCGCTGGGTGAGAGCTCCTGATAGGAGAGCACGGCGAGATCGGGGAAGTCGCGCTCGACGATCTTGCGCATGAAGCGGCGAATATCCATCGGCGCCAGGATCACCGGCGGCAGCGAATGCTGGCTCAGGTTGCCGATGACATTCTTCATCGAGGTGATGAGCTGGCGATGCACGTCGGGCGAGAGCGCCAGATAGGAGGCGCCGCTCGTCTGACGCACGGCGCCGCGCACGGCATCTTCGATTTCCTTGGCGATCAGATAGGCGGGGATGATGTTCTGGCCGCCAGAGAACTTATGTGTGATGTAGCGGTTGAGCGCACCACGCACATGCTCTGCGAGCACGATGGGGTCCTTTTCGCGCTGGCCCCATTCGACCAGGGCTTCGAGGATCGTGCGCATGTCGCGGATCGAGATTTCCTCGCTGACGAGACGCTGCAACACGTCGGTGATGGTGATGGTGGGCAGCACGCGGGTTGCCTCGCGCACCAGCTCGCCGAAGTTCTTCTGCATCTGGTTCATCAGATACATGGTCTCCTGAATGCCGACGAACTCGGACGCATGGCTCTTGAGCACATGGGCGAGATGGAAGGTCAGCATGCTGGAGAGGGTCATCACCTGGATGCCCGCCTTCTCGACGAGCGGCAGGTGTTTCATGGCAACCCAGTAGCTGGGCGTATTGGGCAGGAAGTCATCGCCACGCTCGAAGGGGATATCGAACATGCGCAGGTTGGCTTCGGTCTCGCGGACGATGAAATAACCCGGCCGGGCAGCGCCCGAGGCCACCGGGATTTCATTGACCATGATCCTGTATTCACCTTCCTTCAGGTTGTCGTTGAGGCGCAGGTGAACGCCGGGGAAGGGCACGCCAAGGTCGAAATAAAGCGCACGGCGCACGCGCGCGACCTCGCGGTCGAGCTTTTCCGGCCGGATCGAATTGCGAACGCTCGAGGCGATATCCACGATGAGCGGCACCGTGAGCGCGAAAGTCACGGCCTCAACCGGCGCGCCATCATCGTCATCGGCCTGCTTGGGGAATGAGGGAACCGCGCCGGGCCCCGAAACCGTTGCGGCCAGCGCCGGCATTTCCTGCGAGCGCTGGGCCGTTGACGACTTCCGGCGCTTGCGGGTCAGAAACCAGCCCCCGCCGCCGCAGATTGCTCCCAGGGTGACGAAGACAATGGTGGGGAAGCCCGGCACCATGGCGAAGATCGCCAGGATACAGGCGGTGATCATGAGGGCCTTGGGCTCATTGACGAGCTGGGCTGCGATGTCACTGCCGAGATCCTTGTTCTCGTCGGAGGAGACGCGCGTGACAATGAAGCCGGCGGTGATCGAGACGAACAGGGCCGGGATCTGCGAGACGAGACCGTCACCGATGGTCAGCAGCGAATAGCGATCAAGCGCCTCGCCCATGGGCATACCGCGCTGCATCGTGCCGATGGTGATGCCGCCGATCATGTTCACGGCAATGATGATCAGGCCCGCGATGGCGTCGCCCTTCACGAACTTCATGGCGCCGTCCATGGCGCCGTA
>CAISZN010000101.1 GCA_903889985.1 uncultured Hyphomicrobiales bacterium
ACACAATTGCACAGGCGTTCCAGTTCGTCGAAACAGGCAACGCTGAAATCGGATTTGTCTCTCTCTCACAAATAACCGGCAACAAGGCCGGATCCCGTTGGATGGTCCCACAAAGCCTCTACACGCCCATAAGACAGGATGCCATTTTGTTGAAAAACGGAGAGACTGACGACGCATCGAGAGAATTCATAAGTTTTCTCAAAGGACCCGAGGCGCGAGCCATCATTGAAAAGTATGGCTACGTCATGGACGCGAAGTCTGGTTCGTGATGGCATATACAACAGCTGATCCCATTGGTCCTGTCTTGTTGTCTCTCCAATTGGCAATTGTCACCACGGCTGTCCTCCTGATCCTTGGAATACCAATTGCGTGGTGGCTTGCAAGATCGAAGTGGCGCCTTAAGGAAGCCGTGGCGGTCCTTGTGGCAATGCCCCTGATTTTACCCCCGACAGTCCTTGGCTTTTATCTCCTCATCCTGCTGGGCCCAAACGGCCCCGGCGGCTATGTCGCCTCCCTATGGGGAGCACGAACCCTCGCCTTTTCGTTCACGGGCCTTGTGATTGGCTCGACAGTCTTTTCAATGCCCTTTGTGATTCAACCAATCAGGAATTCATTTGAAGCTATGGGAGACAGGCCTCTTGAGGTCGCAGCAACCCTGCGAGCGTCACATTGGCGAGCGTTCTGGACCATTGCCTTGCCCCTCGCGAGCCCGGGTATCCTGACAGGTGCAATCCTTGGCTTTGCTCATACCATTGGAGAATTCGGCGTTGTCTTGATGATCGGGGGGAATATACCAGGACAGACAAAGGTCTTGTCTGTCGCGATATATGATTATGTTGAGACATCCCAATGGACGAAGGCTCATATCCTATCTGCGGGAATGATGATGTTTTCCTTCTGCGTCATCCTCGCAATGATCGTCATCCAGAAACGCATGAGCCGGCGCGACACATGACAAAGAGTGGCTCAATCAAAGTCCGCTTTCAGGGCAAAATTGGACAGTTCAATCTCGATGCGGCGTTCGAAGTGCCGGCTCGAGGCGTGACAGCAATTTTTGGACCATCAGGATGTGGAAAAACTTCTGTTCTGAGGGGTATCGCTGGGCTGCACCATTTCAAGAACGGCTATTGCTCCATCAACGAAGATGTGTGGCAGGACGCGACACACTTCAGGCCGGGCCACAAGCGTCCGCTTGGATATGTCTTTCAGGAAGCAAGTCTATTTCCACATCTCTCAGTGCGAAAAAACCTGACCTATGGCGTCACGGAAGCCAGATGCTCTCCTCAAATTCGATTTGATGAAATCATAGACTTGCTTGCCTTAGACAGCCTGCTGGAACGATCAACTACAAAGCTGTCCGGAGGAGAGTGCCAAAGGGTTGCCATAGGACGAGCACTTCTTTCCCAGCCGAAGATTCTCCTCATGGACGAACCTCTTTCAGCTCTGGATGCACTGACCAAGAATGAGATTCTGCCCTATCTAGAGCGCCTTCACTTAAGCCTCAACATACCAGTCGTCTATGTGAGCCATGATACCACTGAAATAGAGCGGCTGGCAGACGAGCTTGTCTTGATGGATAGGGGAAATGTTCTGGCATTCGGACCAATCAGCCAATTACAGAGCAACCCAAACCTGCCACTCGTCAACGCACGAGAGGCAGCTGTAAGTCTGGATGCCACTGTTGAATCATATGACAGCGAGGACCGAATGGCGGTCCTCTCCGTATCTGGGGCACAATTTCTAGTGCCTTCCAATGGAACAGCACTAGGGGAGCGGCACCGCCTCAGAATTCTTGCCGGCGATGTCAGCCTGGCACGGGAACGTCCAAACCAAAGCACGATCGTCAACATCGTCCGCGCGCGAATCCTGAGCGCCCAGGAACGCGGTGACAATCAGATCACTGTAATTCTAGGACTCGGAGAAGAGGGAAACGGCGAAAAGTTGATCTCGCGGGTCACCCGCCGTTCTTGGCGGCTGCTCAATCTCGAACCAGGTCTAACCGTATATGCTCAGGTTAAGGGCGTAGCCCTTGAGCGCCGAAGTCATTTGGAAAACTTATAGCCTAATGATTTCAAACCGTTCAGATTCGAACAGCATTTACCTGATAGGCTATGATTCAAAGCTCCACTCTGACATCCAAACAGACGCGGACATCATGCGATTCATATCTAACAAGAAAAACCGTTTCACCGCGGCGCGAGCGCATGCCGGAAAATGATTGGAGAGATCGTCTCCTACCCGAATCAAGAACAGCTAAGAGTTCCGGAAATCATGAAATGCAAAAGTTATGCAGGTGACGGCAGTGAAGCAAAGTGCTCCAACGGGTGCCGACAGACCCAACACATCAAATTCCGAAGAGTTGTACTCTAAAACAAGTAGTATCGAATCAATAAAGATAAATTTGCCATCCAGTCTCCTCGGAAAAGTCACAGAGGGGAGACAAATGCTGTCTCGACAAACTTGTAGACGGATCGATGCGAGCGACAGCTTGGACGTTGTGAATCCGAATCAACAAAAAGGTTCCCAAAAAAATCTGAAAGATGGATAGGTATTTTCCGAGGGTCAATCGTGGTGCAAAAGAGGCTTATGGCTGAAAGCGTCGCGATATAAGGGGTTTTTTGAAAATGACCAAAATATGCATGCATGCTGAAGCATTGGAGAGACCAAGAAAAGTTTCGAAATTCTCCATACCTTTCAAAGCACCGGATCTGAATAACGCGAGTATGTGAATATTTATCCTTTCGGAAATTGGAATTGGCCAACAAAGCTGCCGTCCTCGTAAAGGTCAAAACCGAAATCGGTTCAGAAATCTGTTGCGCGATGGGAATGCTAGAATCAATCGACAGGGAGTATGTTATCGAAATATAAAAAGCGATTGAAGCGATGACTGTAGAAAAATGTGAACTTACCACAACGAAAATGTGGGTCTAACGAGTCGAAACAGGAAACGTTGCTACGATACCGATCAGTTATCAGATCCCTGACATGCTGAAATATCGAGAATAACGCATTTAAAAACCCCTTAAGTGCGATGAAAAAAAAATCAAAACACCTGAAAATGGGACCCTGTTTTGGAGAGTAACTTAGCGGCAAGGTGTAATCGAGAATGAAAATGAAGAACTGCCGTTCGAAAGTTCGCGCTATCCGAGAAAAAATCGCAACTAGTAAAAATCACTAATCAAAAAAACAGCGATTGGATGATCTGCAAAAAATGCGACCGATCATCCTCAATGTGATTTTTTCAATGAGATAAAGAAATAGGATCCACCCAGATGAATATGAACATTACGCACCTGCAACCGATAGTCTCTCTGATAGCGGGTATCGCAATCCTGATCGTCCCTCGACTGTTAAACTATATTGTCGCGATTTTCCTAATTGTATCAGGAATTATTGGTCTTGGATTTATACGTTGACCTGCCTACGCAAACCAAAATGCCGGATTATTTAACCGAATCATGCGATGTCCATGCAATGCATCGGGCCGAAAGCGAATGCTCGATTTACCCTAAGTCGATTCGAAAATTTCAACGGGCCGAAAATCAAGCGCCGATATCATCCCTGGCAGGTCGGACTAACAGAGACATAGGCATTTCAAGGCTGGATTGGCCTTTGTTTGCCAGGCGGTCAAAAAATGAAGCTGGAGAAAAACGTCAGAGCCTATTCTACTGATTGAAATGGGTCTCTCAGGTGAGCTGTTGTCAATTCATGGAGTGAGCGACCAAAAAAGAAGCATCCAGGCCATGAAGGCGGCTTTGCCCAGTATCAGGCAGAGGCTGAACACATGTGCCACCATGACGGGGTATGAACATCCTGATTCAAGATATCTCGCGCTGAAGTCAAGGCATTCGTTCGAAGACAGCGACCAATGGATATTGAGACCATCAGACATGCGGAAATCACCACTGCTTTTCCGTAGGATCAGCGACAACTCCTCACAACAGTTCCAATCCTGTCAAATGCCGTTCCAGACGATCAGCTTCTAGTCATTCATCGAGAAACTTATTGGTGAAATTTTGCTACCGTAGACTGAAGAATCCGACAGGGCAGAAGAAATGCGCAACAAGCGATGGCGGATTGAAAGAAATCAGACCGGAAGCTATCCCAGCGTTAAGTGAAATGGAGACCATCGGAATCTAGGTAGATTCCGATGGTGCCTAAAACGGTCGACCGTCAACTACGATAGAACCTAGCGAAAATGGTCCAAATACCATGCACGCTGCATGAAATCGCCCGGAAGTGCCTCTGTTCAAACGAGCGCTGCGAAGGAAAAAACATGAAATCTGCAGTCTTACAATCCCGAATCAAAATACTTCTCGTTTCCGGAACTCTCGCCTTATTGATGGGTGCCTGTTCAGCGCGCGATAATCGAATGGGCCAAGGTGCTTTGCTTGGGGGCGCCGGCGGTGCACTGGTTGGCGGACTCGCCTCAGGTACCGGGACAGGCGCGCTAATCGGGGGTGCCGTCGGAGCGACTGCGGGAGCATTGATAGCCGACGCAACCCGCCCCCGCTGGCGCCATCGCCATACGCGTTGCCACTCCATCAACAAATATGGGCGGGCGACCTGCCGGGGGTGAACTTTAAAAAAACGCATAACCCCTCTGGTTACGACATAGGGTCAGAGGGGTGCCTATCAACGGAGAACAAAGGTCATGCGAAAAGAAGCGAGATTTGGGGCAAAAATATCTTTACCCTCAACAGCTCAAATCAAACACGAGCTTAGAATGATGATGGCTAACGATCGATTCAAAGCCCTAAAAGCTGAGTGTGCCGCCTTAGAGGGACGAAAATCAGCGATCACGACGAAAAGCATGTGACTCGATATTTCACCTGTTTTCTTCCCAAAGCGAAACCAGTGAGGGCTGCAGGCCACAACTCCGATGCCAGGTCGGGCTGATCTTTTTTGCTTTCTCAGCCGAACCCTTACTTGGATCGAGGGCGCCTTGCGTCCGATCCAACGTAAATCTTAAAACAATTCACAAAATTGAAAATGCGGCACCCATCGTAAGGGCGGCCTCGACTTTGCCGATGATTGGAGTTGCATAAAACCAAAATGATAACAGAGAAAAGCAAACCGCTCCAAAAATACAAAAAAGGAAAAGTCCATAACCGACAAGGAAGACAACAAAACTTCTGAAACCATGGAATGATCCTGGCACCAAATGGGAAGCTACCGGGCAACTCAAGCATCGAGGTCCCCCATCTTAAGTGGCCCTTAACGAGAAAGGCGACGACCACTTATATAGCCAAGTACGCCGGCAAACATAATCGGGAGGATTGGGTGCCTTTCAGCGAGGTCCAGTATGGTCTTTGTGGTGCCGCTATTTGAGCTTGGTTCAAGAAAATCGTCTGCTCCTGTCAACACCTTATCCTTCAAGCGGTTCCCGTCTCCACCAGGGTCGTTTTTGAGATGGGAGGCGATATCGGAAAGATCACGTTGAAGAGTAGTAAAATCGATCTTTATCGTCGCGTTATGGCGTTCAGTCGCATTCATATCAAGCTCTATTTGTGCATTGGGATGCGTAATTAAATGCCCCCAGGAGTGTCTTGAATCGCACGTTCTGTATTCACCAAAAAGTCTCTGAGCGACGGGTTCGAGAAAGGTCTTTGGCTCGTGTGGATGACAGTAGGAGCTGAGGAGCCATTGAACGGTTTTTGCAGACAAATTATGGGATATTCAACATTCGTTACGGGCCGCCAAAGAATATCGCCTTATAAAGGCAAATGAGTATCATGAGGAACGACGAAGCAAGAACTTACAACGAATTCGCAACAACCAGAGCACCTCTGGAACCAATTTCGTGAATATCAACAAAGTTGGTCGGACAAGATTTTAATATGGACCGAGCCCGAGCAACATCTCCAGAAGAACCGAGGACTGAAACCAAAAAACCATCTGCGGCAAGCGTACGTTCATATTCAATAATGCTATCCTTCGGCACCCCAATGCTAAAAAGAGCTGCTCCGAGAGCTGATGCCCTCCGCCAATCAAGGCACCTTCCAATGAGGAAAGAATGACACTAGATATCGCACCCAAGGCAACAATTGGGCCGATTGCCGGAATTGTTATAAAGATCCCACCTGAAAAAAGACCCCAAAGCGCACCCCAGAATGCGCCATATCGACCCCAGAACTGAATCCGTCCTAGAGAATTATAGAAACCGATAACCTTATCTTCGGTATGATAACCCCGCCCAATGACACTCAGTTGCGTCATATCAAAGCCAGCCTGCGCCAATGACTTAACTGCATTTTCCGCCAGGGTATGATTTGCATACCTTGCAATAGCAATATCACTTCGATCCATCTTATGGCTCCTCAAGAACGATTTCACTTGTCGGGGTCTCTGAACGATGTTCGAACAAATACTGAAACCGAACATCGTCGATTTGACTCAAAAATTCGTGTAGCCCGTAGTCTCCTCGATCATTGATGAGACAAGACAAATTGACCGATGAGTTTTCCAAACAAACGAAGGTCGAGCGTCAATTGATATTTTGAAACTCGCCATCTTTGACACATTTTACACTCTCAATCCATGAAAGCCGAAAGCTTAGGATAATTGGCATCGATCTTCGAAATAAGGTTCGGAAAATACTCACGTGAAATTCGACTATGTATTGGCGAGAAATATCAGGAGATCTGGTCGACAGGCTCATCTTGGGACATCTGAAAGTCTCCGTCACTGTTTTTGCAAGCCAAGTAGAGCACTGAAACTCTCCGGGCAGAGGCAGACCAGTTCGCTAAGCTGAGGGCATTATCCGCAAGCCAATTAAGCGCTAAATGAACCTGCCAAAAGGCAGCAGAAGACTGCATCAGATCTCCCAACGTCATTTCACCCGATAAAAACTTTGGCGCGCCGAGTAGCAATGGAATTACAGGCGCCAGGACTCCATTTGCACTTGTTAATGCGATCATTCTCGTCTGTTGTCCGATCACAGCAACCCATTTGGATGCAAGGACGCTAAATGACATGCGAAGAATCGATCCTTTGGAGGCGTCGGGTTGCGGACACAAAGGCTGGAGCGGAAAGCTTCTGGCTGATGCAAGTTCGAAGCGAAAGTCCCCCTCTGCAGAGGCCTTTTCTTCCACCTTTTCAACCAAAGGCATAGCCAAACAATACATTCCAAAGGACGTAAGCGAAGAGTATATAATCACAACAAAGACGAGGTATCCCGGAATGGAGACGTTTGCAAAATGCAATGTTCCACCGACGTGCCAAAGAACAAAAATAAATGATGTAGAAAGAAGAATCGTATTGATGATGCCTCCTGTGAGATCCACCGCAAGCTCGACTGACAATCTTGCATCGTCACCTATTCGAGCTTCCGGATTGTCTACGCATCGTGATGCATTCGTAAGTTGGTGGCCCAAGGTTCGCAACCACCCTGTCACAAGAAACTCAGTGAGCCAAATTCGCCATTGTAATTGAAGATGCATCCGCAACTGCAAAAGAGCCAATGAAAACAACGATGTCAAAATGCATAAAAAAACGATATAGATGATGGCAATTCTGAGAGCGTAAGCGTTTTGCTGCTGAAGGGCATCAAAGAAAAACTTATTCCATTGGTTTGCAACAACCGATGCAATCATGCATGCAAACAGACAGGTACAGAAACCAATCGACAACGACCAGGCCCGTATGCGTTTCGATCCAAACCAGAACAAAGAAGAAACTTTTATGAATGTCCGAATTAGCCCGTCGTTTTCGAAGGTGATTGTCTTGGTTTCCGCATCGCGGATTTGGCCAGACGTCGTCCGCAATTGTTGATCTCCATGAATTCTGAAGTTTTGGAATAAACGCGCATTGTTGATGCGATACAGGTGGAGCCTCAGCGGCCGGTCAACAGTCTGGGGTCTGCGCCTCATATCTTTGACGGCATTAAGGACGGGAGTTAGAACTCTTATAATTCAGCCATAAATCGCAACATAGACGTTGCAAACATTGAATGATATCCAGCATTGCATGCCGGCTGTGTTTGCATGTTTCCTTCCAAATTGCTTAAGCAAACGCACGCCAGCTGAAATAAAGGTTTTACGGGTGATGCAGAACCGCCGGATTCTACTCGGTTTCAATGAAAGTGTTGATCGATCACGTGAAATGGATCAGGGGTGATTATCAAGATTGCAGGGCCGTAAAGCGCGAGAGACAAATCATTGTTGCGGACGCACGTTATCCAGCCCTCAGATCAAATAACCCGGACGACTATTTGGTTTCAATCCAAACGGAAGAATTACTGAGTCAGCAATCTACGCGGCGACACAAGTCATTGATATCTTTGAACCTTGCTCGAACATATTACATAATTTGGCTTTTGCAGGGGATGATTTGATTGCGATCACAGGAAAGGCACAGCTTGCAGGTAACATGAAAACTGGCGTTCGGAAGCTAAGCAATTGTGGTCGTGCATCGAATTCAAGTTTCTTCAAGGCAAGTCCTGTCGGGAAATCATCATGCAACCAAATCGCTTTTGACGCGTTTACAGGCATCGGACAATACACAGCGTCTGTTTTGGCGATGGCCACAGTTGAAAGGAAAGCTTTTGCTTGTTCGGGGATGTTGTGATTCATCTGCCAGTTAGCAGAATGATTGTAATCATACACGCAGTTGCGTGCACCCACTGTGATGGGTAACCGTGGGTCGACGTGCCGCAACCTAGCCATAAGCCTGTGGCGGCTCTATCGTGGATAAATTGAGCGCCGAGCAAATGTGGATGAGATTGCGACAACGCCTTCTTGGGGCGATTGAATAAGTACCTTGAAACAGTTCTTCCATCTGCAATTGCATTGATACGCCTGTGACGTTTATCAAGAATTCATCGTGTTCTTGAATTAAGTGAGCGTTATTACAGTATAGCAAAAGCCACTCCGCGTTTTGGAACGCGCTTTGAGTGTCGATTGTTTGTCGACGACAGCGTTTGAGATGAGGCTAGCCTGCGCTTTTTGCCGTAGATCTAGGAATTGAGAAAAATAATATCAGTTTCATGGTCAAATCTGGAGTTCAATCTATGCGCTGTTCTCTAACAATCAACATGTTCAATCCTCCCATTATAAGAAAAGAAGGGCAGCGCCCGCGTCTATGTTTTGGCGGCGTAGATCGTTCTAATCTTGTGTGGATCTTGAAATCGATAGGTCTCGATCGGTTCAGAATCGCGAGCTTCCTCGGGGCTAGAGCAAAAATAGATGGCAGTATCTTGAAAGAAATAATATGACTCAACGATCAAGGCTTCTCAAGACGCCTATCTATCCAGAGAGAGCTCAAGAGCCTGATAAATGGCAATCAGAAAGTGAAGGGTTTGCATGTGCTACCCCGAAGTTGGCCGCTCTTGGTCCGGATCGGGTCAGCAAGTGCCAAATTACTGGTGTTTCCGACACCCTTAAAGACGTAAATCAGAGAAAACGGGTAAGCGATTCACCCAGGTCCAGTTTGGATGTAGATGTGCTCGCAGAGATATCCGCAAGTCGGAGAATTTCCGAGATTAGCCACGATCTGCGTCAACCTTTGCAAACGTTGTCATTGCTTCACGGGCTTCTGCTTCGCGTTATAGAGGACGATAAGGCACTTCATCTCCTCGAGAGAGTTGATGCCGCTCTTGATTCGATGAGGATGATGCTCAATTCCCTTCTGGATGATAGCAGCAAGGCGCTTGAGCCTTTCGAGGTGAGAATTAAGCCGACCTTTATCGGGCCAATATTATTGCACTTGAAAAATCTGTTCGACTCTCGTTCCGAGGTTGACGGAACTAATATACGCATCGTGTCATGCAATTGTGAAGTCACAAGCGACGCTGCAATCCTGGAGTCGACACTTCGATGTGTCGTCAAGCATGTGTTAGAATATAGCTCGCCTGGAAGAATTTTGATCGGGTGTCGTCGGAGAAACGGGAGAGTTCGAATTGAGGTCTGGAGCTCGGGGAAAAAAGGTTCATTTGACAATGATATTCGAGATCTCAGTGAAATTCAGAACCTTGATAATCCGGCTTTGAAAGCAAGTCATGAATTAGCCCCTCATCTTTCTACTGCCCGCGATCTCGCCGAACTTCTACATCATGACTTTAGTGAATTGCCGCGTCGTGGAATTTGCTCCGCCTTCGGCGTCGAGGTGGCGCAGGTTACCGTTTTGAAAGTTTCGAAATCTTTCGGTATCTTGCCGACTAACGAGTCTAATTCCAGTCGTACAGCTTACCCAAAGGCGCGCGTTCTTATTATCGAGGATGTCACAGCAGCTAGAAGTCCCTTGGTGGAAATCATTTCCTCTGATGGCAACTCTGCTTCGGTGGCTTGCGATTATCAGGACGCTATCAAGCTCATGTCTCTGGATAAGGTAACGCCAGATATTGTGATCGCTGATCTTTGTTCGCAGAGCGGGGTAAGCGGTATCAAAATCATTGAGAAGATTAGGACTTCACTGAAGACAGGGTTACCTGGTATTATCCTCACTGATGATAGTTCGATGAGTACATTAAAAATGATTTCCGGGGCGCAATGCTTCAGGATGGATAAACCTGTCAACGCAAGAGAGTTGTCGTCGGTAATCAAGAAAATCATGACAAAAGAGTTAAGGCAGAACAAGGATGTCGAGAAGGGTGATTCATTAGCCCCATTTATCTATATAGTTGATGATGATGTTAGTATACGTGAGTCACTCGCTAACCTGCTCGATGGCGGGCCATGGCAGGTTGAGATGTTTCAGAGTTGCGAAGCATTTTTAGGTCAATTCAAGTCGGGTCGCGAAGCTTGTCTCCTGATAGATGCGTACCTTCCTGGCATGTCCGGAATAGAGTTACTTTTAAATCTGAAGGAGTCTGGATGTTCCCTGCCGGCAATTATGATTACCGGAGTAGCAGATGTCTCTACTGCTGTCAGGGCAATGAAGGCAGGGGCTATCGATTTGCTTCAGAAGCCGGTCGGGCAGGATGAGATATTGTCTTGCGTTCATAGGGCGCTGGACTTGGCGCGCGACAGCAGCAAGCGAAGAGCGTGGCACGAAGATGCAGCCTCGCATGTCGCCAATCTCACGTCTCGACAGAAACAGGTCATGGAGTTGGTTCTTGCTGGCCATGCAAGCAAGAGAATTGCATTTGAATTGGGAATGAGTCAGCGTACGGTCGAAAATCATAGAGCGGCCATCATGAAACGTATGGGCGTAAAATCTCTACCCGCCCTTGCTCGACTAGCGCTCGCAGCCGATCTATGAGTCGAGCAAAAGAGGTTGCTTAACGTGAAAATCAACGTCGGTTATGAACTTGTCTATGATTTCCCTCATCCTACACCGGTCATTCTCGTCTTGACAGTCCACTTCTCACGCGCTGCGGATATCATTATATCCGACATGCTTGTCACGGAACCGAGGGTTCCAGTCGTGCCTTATCGAGATCTGTTTGGAAACTATTGTAGTAGGATTCTAGCACCGGCGGGCCGGGTAAGAATATCCGCGAATGGTATTGTGTCAGATACCGGAGATCCCGATGTTTATGAACCCAATGCATGTCAACATGCAATTGAGGACCTGCCATCTGATACGCTCGTGTTTTTGCTTGGTAGCCAATATTGCGACACTCAAAATCTCTCGGATCTAGCATGGTCGCTGTTTCAAGATCTTCCTCCTGGGTGGATGCGTGTTCAAGGAATCTGTGATTTCGTACATAAACGGATTCAATTTGGTTATGAGCATGCACGGCCTACGAAGACAGCTTCGGAAGCATTCAACGAAGCTAAAGGCGTTTGTCGAGATTATGCCCATCTTGCGATCACGTTTTGTCGATGTTTGAACATTCCAGCTCGTTATTGTACGGGATATCTTGGTGATATCGGAATGCAACCCCCCTTTGGGCCAATGGATTTCTCAGCATGGTTTGAAGTCTATCTAGGTGAGCAATGGTACATATTTGACGCTCGAAACAATGTACCTCGCATCGGCCGTGTTCTGATCGCGCAAGGTCGCGATGCTGGTGACGTTCCGATTACTCATACTTTTGGCCCAAATGTTCTCGTCAGTTTCAAAGTGTGGACTGATGAGGTGATGTCCTAGCTCTAGCCATGAAAGTCTCAGGCTAATTTGTCGGGGTTTTGAAGGCGGTGACTAGGGTAATTTCCGAACCTGTTGGTAATCCTTCAAAAGGATATCTTGTTGAAGACAGACGGCGCGTCAATTGGCGCGTGTCAGATCTTCCCGATCTGGTCAATCGGGCTTTCGGAGATTCCAAATGAAGTTCTCAGTCCTTTCTCTTTCTGCGACGGCTCTCCTGTTCACGACGGCATTTGTTGCCGCGCAGCAGTCGACGGTTGTACCACGTTCAACTACATCTTCTGCTCAGGCCGAGTTGCTCACCGCTGCTCCTTCTGGAAGTGTGACCGTAACAAATTGGTATAAGCAAAACGTCACTGATGCATCCAATGTCAAGATTGGCGATGTGTCTGACGTACTTGTTTCAGCGGTTGATGGAAAAATTACCGCCGTTGTCATCGGCGTCGGTGGATTTCTTGGTATGGGCGAAAAGGAAGTTGGTGTCACTTTCAGCGCTGTTAAGCGTGAAGTTATAGATGGTAAGGTCCATCTCTCTATCAATACGACCAAGGAAGCCTTGGCTGCTGCCAAGGGCCTGAAGTATGACGGCAACACATCGTCGTGGATTTTGGCCTCTTCGGCTGCAAACTAAGTATCCTCGCAAATCACTGATCATTACGACGCCGGTGTGTGAGATCACATCGGCGTCGTTGATCTATATCACTGAGTTATGGCCTCATGCTCTTGTTGCGCTCGTCGGAGTGTCACGTCACTTGATGGTTAGTCAGGCTTTTCGCCTGATGCTGGTACAATGGGGCTCATTTTTAGACTTCGGATTGGATGTGCTTTGCCATGTCTTCAGGGGTTCCGCTTTTCCGAGGTGGAGATCAGAGCGTCGGTTCTCAAGATTGTCGGGACAGAAGTCTCGTTCGAAATTGTGTCAATCATGCCGTGGATCAGGCGCCTCATGGTTGCCGATAGCTATGGCAAGGGGCACGTAGTTCTTTCGAGCGATGCCGTACATATGTTCTCGCCAACGGGCGGAAACGGTTTGAATACCGGCATTCAGGATGCCGCTGATCTCTCCTGGAAACTCGATTCCGTGCTAAAGGGTTGGGCCGATCCACATATACGTCCCACCTATGAAATCGAGAGGGGGCCTGTTGGTATCCGAAATATCACTGAGGCGAGTGAAAATCTCGGCCGGATGGTCATGCCGCAGTTCGATCCTGCCATGTTTGAGGCGGGTTTGGAGGGCAATGCAGCGCGGTTCGACTTTGGTTGTCGTAATACCCAATCGATGCGTCGCGAATGGTTCACCAGGAGTATTCACCTTAGTTATCGCAACGAACATTCACCTATTATTGTTCCTGACGGGAGCACCGAAGCACCGGACCATCCTGCGATTTATATCAAGACGACGCGCCCAGTCATCGCGCATCGCATTTCTGGCTCACGGAATACGGCCGATCGACACTTGACCGTTTTGGCTAGGTCTGCGTGCTCATGTGCCTCGGAGACGATGTTGCAGATTCAAATGAATTACTGATTGCAGCGACGGCGAATGGCGTTCCTGTATCAGTCCTTTAAAGCGGTCAGCCTGATCTCGGTCATGTCTATGAATAACCGCTTGTCCTCGGACGCCCCGATGTTCACGTCGCCTGGCGTGGTACGGCCTTCCCCGAAGAGCTGTGTGATATTGTAGAGACGATCTGTAGCGCAAAGCCTTCTGCCAATATTCCTCGTCCGGAAGGCGGCTTCGGCGAAAGCAGCGCATTCCTTCCCGCACCAACAATCAAAATTTAAAAGCTGCATACAAGTTGTTAGTGGAGACATGCGATGTGTGCCGATATCGCAAGCGAACTCGAGACGGCCTCATCGCTTCAGGAATATGACAGGCTTCTCCTATCAGCCAAAATGGGTGTAGGTTGGAACAAGCCTGAACCTTCGATGTATCCGGCGCCCGAGAAGCGATTTATCCCTGCTCATTGGTCGTATTGTTATGCGCGTGCCGCCCGTTTTGGTGCTGCCCGCCTTCTGAGAATCGAGGATTCTCAAAGGCGAAATCTGATCATGGCCAATCCGGTTCCTGGCAATACAGAAGCAACTGCGCGCAGCATTGTGGCCGCCTACCAGATGATCCAGGGGTGAGAGGTTGCACGAACTCACCGTCACATGGCCAATGCAATGCGGTTCATTCTGGAGTCCGGCCCAGATGTCTACATCGCCGTGGAAGACAAGAAGGTCCCGATGCTGGCTGGCGATGTTGTGCTGACACCCAATCGGTCATGGCACGGTCCCAGGAACGATGGAGACCACGACACCTATTGGATCGACTTCCTCGACGCTCCTCTCGCCGATGTGCTCGGACCTATGTTCTTTGAGCGATACGACGATGAGTTCGTCCAGACGGTGTATTCAACAGCCAACTGTTGCTATGCGGTTCAAAAGCGCTCCGGCAAGATCTCCTGCGAAGGTCAAGTATTCGAGTCGTTTCGAGGTGATGTCTTTGTCATTCCGTCCTGGCGACAGACCCAATGGTGGGCATCGGAGGAAGCCTACCGCCTGCGGGTCACCGACCAGAACCTTCTTGAGAAGCTCAACTGGCTTCATACGACTGCGCCGGGGGCAGTAATGGATAAGTCGGGATCCTGGGACACCGGGCCTTTCTAGACCAGCCGTTGGAGGTCGGATGCATAACACGCATAGCTACCCGATCGGGCGTTGCAGTCGGCTATTCGACCTCTATCTTTGCTCGCGCGACCACCTCAGCCCATTTACGCCGCTCTTCGCTCATGAGCGTTGCAAATTCAGCCCCGGTGCTGGGGATGACGTCAATGCTCATGGATGCAGCTCGCTTGCGCAACTCAGGATCGGCCAGCGCTTCATCCAAGGCTTTAGTGAGTTGCTGATGAATGGTCGCGGGAAGTTTGACGGGCGCAATCAGCCCCCACCAGGTGCCAGGGTCAAGGGCTGCGAGGGGTAACCCGGTCTCCTTGAATGTCGGCACATCCGGCAGGGCTGCTGCACGTTGGGAGCCGCTGACGGCCAGGCCGCGCAACTCACCTGACTCGATCTGTGATCTTGCAGAGCCAATATTGAGGAACATCACATCCACACGCCCTGCAATCAGGTCGGTCATGGCCGGCGCCGCGCCGCGATAGGGAACGTGAAGAATGTCGAGCCCTTGAGCCGATTTGAAAACTTCCGCGTTGAGATGGGGGGGTGTGCCGTTGCCGGCGGAGCCGTAATTCAGCTTGCCGGGCTTGGCCTTCGCAGCCTTGACGAGATCTGCAAGGGTGAGAATCCCTGATTTGCCGGGCACGACGACCACTGTTGGCCCACGGAAGGCCGACCCGATTGCCACGAAGTCCCGTTCGACATCGAAAGGAAGCGATTTGTACAGGCTTGCGTTGACGGTGATCGAGGGATCAGCAAACGCCAGGGTATAGCCATCAGGGGCTGCGCTCGCCGCCAGTCCATAGCCTATATTGCCCCCAGCACCACCGCGATTGTCGACGACGATAGACTGGCCCAGCCTGCGCCCTAGAGCATCGGCAAGAAGTCGGGCCAGAACGTCGGTTGGCCCTCCGGCTGCAAAAGCGACCAACAGCCGAATGGGGTCTTTCGGGTAGTCCTCAGCCCTGAGCGTGGAAGGCGAAAAGCCAGCGGCACAAAGCCCGGCCAGGACAGCACGGCGATCAATATGGGCAACCAAATCACCCTCCCCGGAAATCTGCGCCTAACGGCATCCAATTGCGATCGATGATAGGGACGAGCGTGCCTAGATGCAAACAAGTCCGGAGGATTGAGAAGCCCTGCATTTACGGAGTGCTCCCCATGAAGCTATGATCAGGAGAGAAAAATGGGAGGGTTTGGTGAAGTTCGGCTATTTCACGCTCAGCGACAATCAATATCCAGGCAATACGCGCACCCCAAATGCGCTTGTCGAGGAGATCGTGGAGCAGGGGCTTCATGCCGAAAAGCTGGGCATGCACTCGGCCTGGATCGGCGAACATCATTTCAGCACACTCGGTGTGAATTCATCGCCTGAGCTTGTTCTTACTTATCTTGCAGCTCAAACCAAGGCGATACGCCTCGCCCCAGCCGTGACCGTGCTGCCGCTGCATCATCCGATCCGCGTTGCAGAGCACTGGGCGACACTAGACCTGCTCAGCAAGGGGCGCGTCGATTTCGCCACAGGGCGCGGCTATGATCGGCGCGAATATGGTCCGTTTGGCGCAAACTTCGAAGAGAATGCGTCTGTTTTTGCGGAAGGACTTGAAATCGTCCAGCGTCTTTGGGCACGAGACGAACATATGTCGTGGCGAGGCAAACATTATCAGTTCGACGATGTGTGGATCACTCCGCGTCCCGTGCAGTCTCCCGTTCCCATGTATGTCGCGTCCTTCTCCCGCCCCTCGATTGAGCTCGCGGCACGCCTCAATGTAGGCCTCGTTGTCGCCGCAGGTGCTGCGGCCAATATGCATGGAAGCCTCGCAAAGACGGCACAGATCTATCGAGATGCCTGCGCTGCACAGGGCAATGTCCCGGGGAGGCTGATTACGAGCTATTTCATTCATTTTGCCGATACACCTGCTCAGGAGTTGGCAGCTCGCGAGCGGCAGTTACGCTACCATAAGGAATGCACGTCGCATGCCCTGCCTGGAGATCCGAAGACCGCGCCGGCAAACTATCATTACTTTGAGAAGATCGTGAACCGTTATCAGACAATGAAGCCGGAAGACTTCACAGATAGCGCTATCCTCGTGGGAAATTCTGCAAAAATTACAGACATTCTGAAAGAGAAGGTCGAGGCGGCGGGATTTGCAGAAGTCATCCTTTACTTCAGTCTCGGCCTGAAGCCTAACGTTCAGGTGCTTGATGAAATGGAGCGATTCATGCGTGAAGTGGCTCCCCATTTCTAGGTTGAAGGGAAGGAGGAACGTCATGTCCTTCAGCCTTGCAAGCGCTTTGATGCCATTGAGTATTCGCAAACCAAGCAGTTGCTTCTCTTTACAGCTTGGAACCTGAAGACCACCTCAGCTGCATGGGCCAGCGCATCTAATGAATAGCGGCATCGCGTTCCCTGACCTTATTGCGAATGGCATGGAAGAAAGTGATCGTCATTTCTTTGACGCCATATCAATTGGATTCCCTTGGCGAATGGCAGACCATGATACCAAGATCAGTTACGGCCTCGACGTCCAGGTCGTCAGCTTGACCCTGCAGGGTATCTGGAGGGGATCCTGTGATTGTCGCATGAGCCGACAATGGGCCCACCCATGAAGATGGAAATTGAAAACGAGTATTACCCAGGGGGGATTCGTTGCAAGAGCTTTCATCCACAACTTCTGACGGGAGAACGACGCTGCCTTGTCCCTGTCTGTCTTAAAATTCACAGCAAGCTGGACCCAGATATTTAGCTCACAGTTGTGATGTTTCGCCAACCTGAACATATGGTATTGGCCATCATAATAAAGCCGGTTCAGGGAGGCCATGCCAATCTCTGACCGACATAGCGAGGCAACACCGCCTCACGAGGGTGCCCGTTTAAAATGCCTTGCTTCCAAAATAGGACCTCAGGGTCCTGGCAAGCCATCAGACCTAGCTGTCGGAAGTTCTCAGTTTTGCACCAAATGAGGTTTCGATTGCCAATCGGGCTCTTCACCTTCTATCGACTTAGATGTAGAAGTTTAGCAAATGACATAATAACCCTCCAGGTAGGAACGCTGAGCCAATGAACCATTTTACGCGCCGCCAAACCCTGTTTGGGGTCCTGACACTACCGGCTCTCACTGCCCGTTCAGAAGCAGCTGGATGGCCTGACGGCCAGACTCTGAAGGTCGTTGTTGGGTTTGCTCCCGGCGGGTCGACAGATGTGATCGCCAGATTGACTCAGGAAGGTCTCCAGAAGCGCCTGGGCGCTTCTGTAATCGTTGAAAACCGTCCGGGGGCTGATAGCGCGCTTGGGGCTGCATTTGTTGCTCGTGCAGCTCCAGACGGTCTAACCTGGTTGAATGTTTTTGATTCACATGCTGCGCTCTCTGCCCTGCATCAACTTCCATTCGATATTGATAGGGATCTTGAGCCGGTTATGCTGATTGGTGTCACGCCTATGGTGGTCGCATGCGCCAAATCGAAACCGTTTTTGACCTTTGCTGACGTTGTTTCCGCTGCAAAAGCAAAACCAGAAGCCATCACCTACGCTACGATAGGCAATGGCAGTCTCGGACATTTGAGCATGACCCTTCTACAAAAGAAGGGTAATTTCAAATTGACTCATGTGCCTTATAATGGTGGCGGACCTGCAATCAATGCAGCCCTGAGCTCGCAAGTTGATCTGATCATTGGATCGGCAGCACTTGTCTCACCTCAGGTAGCGGCTGGAGCCTTTCGTCCGATCTTGCAAACTGGCCCCGACAGGCTTCCTAACTTGTTGGATACGCCCACTACGAACGATGCCGGTTTTTCGGATTTTGTGGCTTTGTCATGGTGGGGTGTTTTCGCGCCTGCTAAGACCCCACGCGATATAATAGACCGCTATGCGCAGGCTCTAGGCGCTACCCTTCAAGATCCAACTGTTGCCAACACCCTCAGGGACTCTCAACAGGTCAATGTGCTCGCGAAGGGTCCTGATGAATTCAAGAAATTCTTTCACGAACAAAAAGAAATTTGGACGGCTGTGGTTCGTGAAAACGGTATAAAAGCAGACTAGTGAGATAGCTTTCTTGGGGGCTGATGGAGCACTATTATCCCTGCCAATGCCTACCCTACGAGCAATGAAGCGAAAAAAATGACCGGTATTTGAAAAACCAAACAAAAAAGCTGGCGTCAGCCTGAGGTGCTACGCCAGCTCGATTTTCAAGCCACATCATGGGCCATGCAAAACGTTAAATATATGCCCTTATCGTTGTTGCGACTCCACCGAGCCCCAGCAACAACGCAACATACCATGGCCAGCGCTGTCCCTTGGTAATGATGGAAATTGTAGCGATAGCAATAGATACGTGCAAAAGCGTTACTGCTAGAGTCAGGACGTGATGCCTTGCTTCATGCTTCTCGGCTTCAAGCGTCTTCTCTTCAACCTGATGCTCCAATTCTTGAGCTTTCGCCTGAATTTCTCGAGACTCCGCTTCATTCTTTTTGCTGCCGGCATTTAGCTCTGTCGTCTTGTCAGGAGATTGAATCGCAGCAATCTCATACATGTTTTTCTTGATGCTTTTTGCTTGAAAAAACGCCCACTGGTCACTGGCCTTATTCTGGAACAGAACAGAATCATTTTTACTCGTGATCGTGGCTGCGGTCTCTATGGACTCCAAGCTACCAACGCTTGCAGCGGCGACCGCAAGTACGGCGATCGTCATTGCTACGATCGAGAGAAACGGATCTCCCGAATGAGCAACATGTTCTGCATGTTCCGCGTGTTCGAAATGTTCGGTTGGCGACTCGCTCATATTCTATCCCTCAGTTATCGGTGTTTTAGCAGGAAGGTGAAATCAAGCACCTTGACGGCCAGGATTGGCGTCGCCAGTTTCTGAGCCAAAAAAATCCCTTCGCTTCCAACTCAAGTTCCGCAGCTACGAGACGGGTGTGGAGGACTCACGACATGCGCAACGAATCCCTGCTATTTCGACTGCTCTATTTGGGAGCATATTTCAAGAGATGTAAAGTGCTGAGGGCGAGTTGTCTACTTTAGGTAATTGGATATCGGAAAGTAAGAAAATAGGAAGCGGATGTCTTTTTATTTGATGATCTTGTAGGAGATCTGCAGATCCATCGATTATTTTTTTGCGGGCAAAGATGTTCTGCGCTAGCGAAGATAAAACACGTATTGTCTGTCTTTGGAGTTCATTTTATTGAAAAGTGCAAATGTCCCTTTGAATGAGGTAACGCCAAGCCACAGCGTTCAATCGGTTCAAGTGTGCTTAGAATGGTTTTTTATTACAGCATTTGGCTTCACAATTTGGACTGTCATAAAGCCTGAGATCTTACTCAAGTCACACACCAACAAACAAAAATGGATCATCGACGATATCTGCAGGCCTGAAAAGCTTCGCGCTCAGATGCGTCGAGGCGACCGTATTGAAAGAGCCTAGCCTGTCCCGCATTTGAGATGCGGAATTGCGTCTGTTCAATAGCCATTGTCACTGAGAGGTCCTGAGAGGATTTGGACGTCTTAGACACACGATTATGGTCGAACTGACTCGCGTCAGTTGATTGGTACACCTTGGCCTTTGAGTGAATGACCTGCTCGTGGAGATCCTGAAGACGCGTATAGGATTTCCGTCGATGACATCGAGCTTTTTTCTGGCTTCGGTTGATGCCGATAGTGGGACACTCCCTGCAAGTGCGCCCCTAGAGTGTCATCCAGAAAAGTAGGGCATTTAAAAAATACTTGATCTTGAAGCTAATCTGAGGCGGCAACCCTGTCGCTGAATGCGCGAAGGCAATCCGTGCAGCCTCGCTTATCCTGACAACCCATTGCAGCGAGGTTATCAGCCTTCATGATAGCATCGGCCTATATTTTGTTGAAAGTGACGCGTGAGAAATTCGATCTCCAGGTGACGGGGTCCGCGACGTCTGGCTCTGCGCGATGCTATCCATGTTTGAGGTGTGTTGCGGGAAACTCAGGGTCTCCGACAATTCGTACGCAATCGAACGGGAGGCGGAGCGGAGAGTCATCGATAATGTTGGCATTCCAGTCAGCGACTGTCGCGCCAGCTTATGGAAGGTCAAGAGCACATAAATAATTGCATTCTCGCATTAACATATCTCCCTCAGATATATCATTTTGTCGTCGAATGGCAGTCGATGTAGCTTGGAACTCGAAGATGGCGTTTGCTCAAGGGCGGTCTGCCGTTGCCTCCTGATTATTGAACCTGAGTCCGGATTGATAGACAGCGTCTGCCCAGGAAGTACGCACGTCATCGTTGTCAGCTGAACAAAATCGAGGTCCTTTGCTGATCTTGCTGCCAACAATCGTTGCGTCGTGATTCTGTCAATAAAGTGCAATCTGGCACCCATAAAGCGTTAGTCCGATCCGAAGTCGGCGGTCTGGACTAATCAGGGTAGCAATGCGGCAGTTCCCTAAACGGCCTGAACGTCGTGCACGCATCGAAATCATTCCGATGATCGATGTGATGATGTTCCTGCTCGTCTTCTTCGTCCTTATCAGCATCAACGTGCTGCCAGCCCTTGGATTGAAGATTACTCCGCCTGCCTCAGCCCAAGCCGAGAAAATCGTTGAGAAAACGCGAGTTATGGTCGGCATTGACCGTGACGGGCGCACCTTTCTGGATGGCCAGGCAGTTGAACTCGCCGAGCTTCCCAATCGTCTCAAGTCTGCTGCTGGTGACAAGCCGCTCTCGGTCATTGTGAGCGGTGACGAAGCTGCCGCGCTCCAAAATCTCGTCGGTGTGATGGATGCGCTCAAAATCGCAGGCGTCGCCAGCATGCAATTTGTGACACGGCAGAAGTAGTGCGCCCGCGGCATGACAAGCGATCGATCCGAACTGGTCAGCAACGGCCTGGCCCTGATAGGGACTGCGCTCATTCTTTATGGGTTCATGCATGTTTCCGCGCCGGCTGCGCCAGACCTGACGCCACCGCAATCGTCGAGCATGGAAGTGGCACTTGCGGAGCCGACACCGGAAGCCCCGGCCGCAGCGCCCCCGGAACCGCAGCCCGAGCCGCCGCCGGTAGAGCAGCCACCCCCGCCGCCGGAAGAGCCGCAGCCGCCTCCGCCTGTCGAGGAGCCGCCCGCCCCGCCTCCGCCACCAGTGACGGCGGCTGGAGAGTTGCCGCCTCCACCGCCGCTGCCAAAGCCGAAGGTGGAACCGCCGAAGCTTCGGCCAGAGCCGCCAAAGCACAAGCCCGAGCCGCCGCGGCCGAGGGTCACGGAACCGAGGCCTCAGGCTGCGGCACCTCCAGCATCAGCTCCAGCTCGTCCAGCTGCTGCACCATCTGGCAACGTCGGGGCCTTCCGTTCCTGTCTATCAGGTGCGCCCTATCCGTCGTCGAAGGAAGCCCGGCTGCAAAAGCCGTCTGGCAGCGTCGGCATCATGATTTCCGGCGGAACAGCAACTGTCACGCGCAGTTCCGGATCCGCAATTCTCGATCAGGCTGCGCGGTCACGCGCTGCCTCATGTGCATCGGCTGCTGGTGGGGGGACTCTGTCCGGCACCGTCAACTACATCCCGCGATAAGTGAACTGGGGGTCATATGAAACTGCGTCTTCTCACTCTCGTGCTGTTGGCAGGCGCGAGCCTTCCAACCATTGTCTTCGCCCAGACTGCCGCACCGGCGAATGACCAGGCTGCCAGCCAGCGCACGCGTGACACGCGTTCGCAGTCGGGCCTGACGGCTGCCCCGACGGACTTCGGTCGCGTTGATATCCGCGAAGGCGGTGATGGCACCACGCCCGGTGGCGTCACCGGCAAGGATCTTGGCGGCGGCTACATGATCGAGGAAGAGGCGGTGAAGACCCGCTCGACCGTCACTCGTGACGCCATCGACAAGCTGTCACCGACCGCCAATCCCTACCAAATGATCGAGATGCTGCCGGGCGTGAACGTATCGAGCGTCGACGCCTTCGGTCTTGTCGGCGGCAACCTCACGATCCGCGGCTTCAATTCCGATCAGATCGGCCTCACCATCGAAGGCGCGCCGGTCAATGATTCCGGAAATTACGCACTCTATCCTCAAGAATATGTCGATTCAGAAAACATCGGCCAAGTATCGACCGCGCAGGGTGCGCCGGACCTTGATTCCCCCCACATCGGTGCGACGGGCGGTGTGATCAATATCTATATGCGGGACCCCGCCAAGAAGGCCGGCGGCTTGCTCGGATTTTCAGTCGGATCAAACTCGACAACCCGCGAGTTCCTTCGGGTCGACACTGGACAGGTCGGCGATCTGCGCGCCTTTGCCTCGATCTCTCATTACCAGGGCAACCATTGGAACGACCCCGGTCAGAACCGCCGCAACCACTTCGATTTCAAGACTGTTTGGGAGCCCGGCCAAGGCAACCGCGTCGCCTTGTCAATCATCTATAATCAGGCGACCAACAACTCCTATAATAATCCGACATTGGCGCAGTATAACTCTGGCAACTGGGGTTGGCTGAAGACGCTGCCGACGTCCTTCTTCACGGGCCCCGACCAGAGTGCGAACAGCGCTTCGAATTATTACGGGTTCAAAGTCAATCCATTCAAGAACGCAATCATAAGTCTGCCGTCAACAATGCAGCTGGCGAGCAACCTGTCACTCGATACGATTCCCTACTTTTGGTATGGCTTTGGAAACGGTGGCGGTACCTCGACACTGTCGGAGCAGCCTCTCGGCTCCACATCCAACGGGGTCTATTATGGCTCGAAATCGGTGGCCGGCAGCAATCTGACAGGCATCGATTGGACAAACAACGGTATCGTATCCAACACCAACAAGGCTCTATACTATAATCCGTCCATCACGCTGACCCACCGTCCGGGCATCATTAACAAGCTAACTTATACGATCGGCGATCACAAAGTCGTCGCGGGCTACTGGTTCGAACTCGCCACACATAAGCAGACTGCTCCATATGCGCCTCTGAATGCAGATGGATCTATTGCGGATCCTTACCTCTCCTCCGGTCAGTACGTCATCCCGAACGGCCCTTTTGCTGGCAACACGCTTGAGCGTCGCGACACGCTGACAACGACCATGACGAACATGCTTTTCATCGGCGATACCTGGTCCCTTCTGGGTGATCGGCTGACATTGGAATATGGCATCAAGCAGGCTTGGATCAATCGCACGGTCGACAACAACCTGCCAGGAGCCACCCCGACGTCGAAGTATGACGACAGTGCGACGCTTCCCCAGCTTGGCTTCAGGTACAAGCTCAACGAGCAAAACCAGATCTTCGGCTCACTTGGGACTTCCTTCCGTTCGACACCCAACTTCACGCTCACCGAGGCCTACAGCAACTCGACCGGTGCGCTCACCACCCCAATCAAGCCGCTCCCGTCGGAAAAGAGCCTGACCCTTGAATTGGGTCATCGCTATCAGGGCGACATGTTCGCGACAGCGGCGTCGCTTTTTTACACCCGCTATCGCAACCATCAGATCAACTCAAACGTACTGGATCCGTCGGGCAGCACCGTTCTTACGGGTGTTGCGATCAATGCGGGTGCAGCTGAGCAGATGGGCCTCGACGTTGAGATCGGAACCCGTCGCTTCTTCGGTGGATGGCGCGCATATGCATCGGGTGAGCTACTGAAGACGAAGATTCTGGACAACCAGGCTGTTGCCCTGTCCTCCACCTTGACGGACTTCCTGGCTACCGCCGGCAAGGATCTACCCCGTGCGCCGCATTATCAGACTGCCATCGGACTTGACTATGATGATGGTCACGTCTTCGGCAACGTCACCTATAAGTATACCGGCGCTCAGTATGCGACCCTGATGAACGACGAGAAGATGCCAGGCTACGGACGCCTGAATGCGGGGATCGGTTATCGCTTCAGCGACATCGGCTGGGCCAAACAACCGGAATTCAAGCTCAACTTTTTCAACCTCACGAATGCCAAATCCCTGGTCGGCATCAATGGCATTCAGGCCAACGCCATCGCCAAAACTGGCGTGAACGGCAATACGATCGCTGCTTCGGGTTCGCCGACTTACTATGCTGGTGAAGGCTTTGCGGCCATGGCCTCAATGAAGGTGGGCTTCTGAGCATGACGATCGATACGGCTCTTTTCCACGATGTCTGCATCAAGATCCTTTACGGATGCCTCGGTCTGATCACTTTCATTCTGCTGGAGCGGATTTTCTTCTTCGGCTTCCTGACGGTGAAGGCACGGCGCATCTCGCGAACGATCCGGGACTGGCGCCGGGCAGGAGCGAGTGCTTTGCCAACGGTGGAAGGGACCGACATCCTCTCACATGCGGTGGCAGAATATGTTGCTGTGCAAAAGCAGCCAGGTGTCTCGCGAAGCCGTATCGAGGATCTCTCTGCAGAACTCTATATCAACGTCAATGATCGTGTCGGGGCGCGTCTCTGGCTCCTCGACACGATCATCACAGCGGCGCCATTGCTGGGCCTTCTTGGAACAATTCTCGGTATCATGGACACGTTCAACGCATTATCTTCGGGCGGCATTTCCGACCCTGCCGCCGTGAGCCGCGGCATCGCGGCAGCTTTGTTGGCCACGGCGGTTGGAATTCTAACTGCGTTGTATGGCCTCGTCGGCCACAACATCATTCATCGTCAGGCTGACGTCTTGACAGAGCGCTTCAAGAGCTTTCTGCTCTCAGCCACGCGCCCTGATCCATTTGATAGGGCCCCTGCGGAATAGGTTCTGCTAATGCTCGTCACGAGGCGAAACCTGATCGGAGCAGCCGGTTCCTTTGCGGCATCAGCCGCCATCGGTCAGATAGCAGGACCACGCCTGCAATTGCGTTTGCTGGAGACATCTGATCTCCATATGTTTGCTCTTGACTGGGACTATTTCAAAGCCAAGCCGGATTCGACCATTGGCCTTAACCGCGTGGCCACCCTGATCAGCGAAGCCCGCGAGCAATCCATGAATTGCCTGCTGTTTGACAATGGCGACATCATCCAGGGCAATCCCCTTGGAGACTATGTGGCGGCACCGCAATGGTCCCGCGAGCGGGTACATCCTATGTTCGCCGCAATGAATGAGCTTGACTATGACGCGGCAACGCTTGGAAATCACGAATTTAACTACGGCCTGCCTTTCCTGGATTGGGCCCTGACCTGCGCAAAATTTCCTTTTGTCTGCGCAAATGCTCAGCACAGCGGTGGCGCCAACTACCTGCCACCTTTCATCGTGCTTGTGCGGAGCTTCCAGGATGAATCCGGTGTGTCCCATAATCTGCGCGTCGGCGTAACCGGATTTGTGCCGCCTCAGATCATGAACTGGGACAAACGACACCTCGAGGGAAGATTTGAGACCCAAGGTATCGTCGAAACGGCCCAGCGCATCATTCCGGTCCTGCGCAAACAATGCGATATCCTCGTTGCCCTCAGCCATGCGGGAATTACTCCAGGCCCCTACAAGCCGATGGAGGAGAACGCCTCCTGCCAGCTTGCTCTCATCCCCGGCATTGACGCCATCATGACGGGGCATTCGCACCGTGTCTTTCCTGGCCCCGACTATCGTGAAGGTGGCGGGATTGATCCGGTTCTGGGCCGGCTCAATGGCGTTCCCGCTGTCATGCCCGGCTTCTGGGGCAGCCACCTTGGCATCATCGATCTCACGCTTGTTCAGAGCGAAGGCAAATGGACTGTTGCGGACAGCCGCAGCGAGGCACGCCCGATTTATCGACGTGATGGCGCGACGGTCACTGCTCTGGTGACGCCTGATGCCACCGTTACAGCAGCCGTAGCTAAGGTTCACGACGAAGTACGTGTCTGGGTTGATCAGCCTGTCGGAAATCTGGCAACACCCGTCCACAGCTACTTCGTCTTCGCAGGCTATGATCCCGCGTGTGTCCTCGTAAATGCAGCTCAAACCGAATATGCGCAGCGAATGCTCCGCGGCACTGCCCATGAAGGCATACCGATCCTATCCGCAGCTGCCCCTTTCAAGGCAGGTTATACGCCAGACGGCTATATCGACCTCAAGGCTGGACCGCTTGCTCTAAGAGAAGCTGCCGACCTCTACATCTATCCGAATACTCTGACGGCGATTCGGATTCAGGGCTCCAATCTGCAACTTTGGCTCGAGCACTCTGCCCGAATTTTTAATCAAATAACGCCGGGCAAGGCTGGAACTCAGCCACTCATTGACCGCCGGGTCCCTTCCTATAATTTCGATGTGATCTCGGGCCTCACCTATGAGATTGACCTGAAGAGTGCGGCGCGAACGAACCGTGATGGTCAGGTTGTCGATCAGAACGCTCGCCGCATCATCAATCTAGCTTTCATGGGCAAGCCAGTCGCCCCCGATGCGCCTTTCATTCTTGTGACCAACAATTATCGGGCCGATGGAGGCGGAGGCTTCCCGGTTGCAGGAGCAGAGGTTGCCCTGCGCGCCCCGGACTCCAACCGAGAGATTGTAATTGATTATTGTCGGCGAAATGTGTCGGATGTCTCTTCAAAGTCTTCTCCTTGGAAATTCGCGCAACTTGGACAGCTGACGCAGGTCGCATTCGACAGCGGCGCAGCTGGGACATCTCGGATTTCGGATGTAGCAGGTCTCAGCCATCATGGGTCTGCGGAAGCAGGCTACGATCGCTTCATCCTCATGCTGCCCTGACACTCACATATGAATGGATCAATGATGACCGGCGAGACCCCCAAGGACCAGGTATCCTCCCTTCACGATCGTATCCGTGCGGACATGATCGACGGGATCGATGAGG
>CAISZN010000102.1 GCA_903889985.1 uncultured Hyphomicrobiales bacterium
CGGGCGGCCTGCGGGGGCGAAAATGTCTCCCTGCCGCTTCAATGGACCAACGCGCCGGCAAGCACCAAGAGCTTCGCGATCATCCTTTATGACATCGAGGGTGGCGGCAATGGGCCGGTCGTCCACTGGATCGGCTATGGCATTGCACCGGACGCAACCGGTTTCGCCGAGGGCGAGGGCACAACCCTCTCCTCCCGCTTTGTAGGCGGGACGAACAATCGCGGGCTCCCGACCTACGTGGGCCCCTGCGCGCCGGCAGCGGACACGCCGCATCACTATATTTATACGGTCTACGCCCTGAACGTGCCGAAGGAGGAGCTGCCAGCAGGTTTGACCCGCGACCAGTTCCTGGACAAGGTCAAGGGACGCATCCTTGTCGCTTCAAGCCTTGTCTCGGTCTACAAGCGACCGAAATGAAGAAGCTTGAGCGGGGCAGCTGACCAGGTTGCCCTGTATGGCCCGCCACCCCTTGCATTGCGGCTGTCAGGGACCACCTGGATCTGCCGCGCAGGGAGCTGGAGGCTCGTGGTCCCATGTGGTGCGGGGGTGACAAACCCCCGGCCCTCGTGTATGGACGCCACCTCAACTGAGAACAGCGTCGCGAAACGCTCGCTCGCAAGAGCGGAACCGCAGGAGTTTAGTCATGGTCGATATCATCGCACAGCTCGATGCCGAGCAGATTGCCCGCCTGGCCAAGGAAATCCCGGCCTTTGCCCCCGGCGACACCGTCATCGTCAATGTGAAGGTCAAGGAAGGCGAACGCTCGCGCGTGCAGGCCTATGAAGGCGTCTGCATCGCCCGCTCGGGTGGCGGCATCCAGGAAAGCTTCACCGTCCGCAAGATTTCCTATGGCGAAGGCGTGGAACGCGTGTTTCCGGTCCATTCGCCCAACATCGAGTCGATCAAGGTCGTGCGCCGTGGCGCCGTTCGTCGCGCCAAGCTCTATTACCTGCGCGATCGTCGCGGTAAGTCGGCCCGTATCGCCGAGAAGGCAGAGACCGCAGCCGAGAAGGCCGTGCGCGTCGAGGCGAAGGCCGCCAAGAAGGCCAAGGAAAAGGCTGCCAAGACCGCTGCGGAATAAGATCCGCGGGTTCTTCATGTTTTGGGGCGGGCCTGTGGGTCCGCCCTTTTTCGTTTCAGGAGGTCCCCATGTCCGAGGCCTGCATCATCCTGACCACCACCAACAGCGAGGCCACCACCCGCGCCGTCGTGGACCGGCTGCTGGCGGACCGGCTCGCCGCCTGCTTGCAGGTCCTGCCGATCCGCAGCTTCTATGTCTGGAAGGGCGAGACCGAGGAGGACGGGGAGCAGCTCCTGCTCATCAAGGCGCGGCGGGCGGACTTTGCTGCCATCGAGGCGGCGATCAGGGCCGTGCATGACTATGAGACCCCGGAAGTGCTCTGCCTCGACGTGGCGGCGGGCTCGGCGGGCTATCTCAGCTGGCTGATGGAGATCACCCAGCGGGGGACGGGCGCCACCACCTGAGCCGATGTGGTTGCGCGCCAGCCTGTGTGCCGTTATGCGTCTGACATCCCCGACGAAGCGAGAGTGAACTCGATGAAAGCCCGCGTCACCGTGACCCTCAAGACCGGCGTTCTCGACCCCCAGGGCAAGGCCATCGAAGGCGCCCTGAAGACACTCGGCGTCGAGGGTGTGTCCAGTGTGCGCCAGGGCAAGGTCTTCGACATCGAAATCGACACGGCCGACAAGACCCGCGCCGAGGCGGAACTCAAAACCGCCTGCGAGAAGCTGCTCGCCAATACGGTCGTCGAAAACTATCGCGTCGAGATCCTCTGAACCGTCGAGGTTGCCATGAAAGCCGCCGTCGTCCTGTTTCCCGGGTCCAATCGCGAAGGCGATGCCGTGCGCGCCCTGCGGGATGTCTCCGGTGCCCAGGCCTCTGTCGTCTGGCACGCGGACACGGACCTTCCGGCAGGGACCGATCTCGTCGTGCTGCCCGGTGGCTTCAGCTATGGCGACTACCTGCGCTGTGGCGCCATCGCCGGCCGCGCGAAGATCATGGATGCGGTGCGTGCCCATGCAGCGCGTGGCGGGCTCGTTCTGGGCATCTGCAACGGGTTCCAGATCCTGTGCGAGAGCGGCCTGCTGCCGGGCGTGCTGATGCGCAACAAGGACCTGCGCTTCATCTGCCGCATGCAGCACCTGCGCGTCGAGCGTAGTGATACGCCCTTCACGCGGGCCTATGACAAGGGCGCGGTGATCAAGGTCGCCATCGCCCATGGCGAAGGCAATTATGAGGCCGATGAAGAGACCATCAAGCGCCTCGAAGGCGAGGGCCGCGTGGCCGTGCGCTATTGCGATGGCCATGGCGTGGTGGGTGGCCTGTCCAATCCCAATGGCTCGACCAACGACATAGCGGGCATCTATTCGGACAAGCTGAATGTGCTGGGCATGATGCCCCATCCCGAAAACCTCATCGATCCGCTGGTGGGTGGCATCGACGGGCGCGGCCTGTTCGAGAGCATCGCCGCCTTTGCCAAGGCTGCCTGAGGACGCTTGACCCCGGTGGCGCGTGGCTCGATGCTGCGCGCAACAAAATCACCGGGGAGGAAGCCATGAGCCTGAGGCATGCATGGGTCGGCGTCACACTGGCTGCCGGCCTCATTTATTCCAGCGTCCCGAGTTTCGCGCAGGCGCCGGTTTCCCCGGGTGTCTGGGAGGCTGCGCCTTCCATGAAATACCGCCAGAACGAGGCCTCGACGGCGGTGCTCGGCGGCAAGATCTATGTCATCGGCGGTTTCGAGGATGAGAGCGCGCCACAGACGCGCGTGCAGGTCTTCGATCTGGCAAGCAAGACCTGGAGCGAGGGAGTGCCGCTGCCCGAGCCCGTGCATCACTCCGGTGCCGCCGTTGCCAACGGACGCATCTATGTGGTGGGCGGGTTCGACAATGTCTTCCCGAAGCGCGAGCCCATTGCGCGGGTCGTTGCCTTCGATCCGGCAACGGGGAAATGGGAACACAAGGCGAGCCTGCCAGCGCCTGTCGGTGCCATGGCCGTTGGTGCTGTCGGTGATCTCATCATTGCTGCAGGCGGTGAGCATCGTCGGGCTCCAGGAGGCCCGGCGCCGAAGGAGGGCGCGCATCCGCTCTATGAGCCGATCACCAACGTCTATCTCTACGATACGAAGGCTGACCGCTGGAGCGTCGGCCCGCCGCTGAAGGTCGCGCGCGATCATCCGCAGTGGGATACCGTTGGCGGCAAGTTCTATGTCATCGGCGGGCGTGATCGCCCCGTCTATGACATCCGCACGGTGGAGATCTTCGATCCCGCGACAAAGAGCTGGAGCGAAGGCGCGCCCATGCCGACAGGCCGCTCGGGTGGCAATGCGGCGGTGCTCAATGGTCGCATCGTCGTTTTCGGCGGTGAGGGTAACAACGCAAGCCCGTTGGGCATCTTCGACAGCGTCGAGGCCTATGATCCGAAGGCGAACAGCTGGGAGAAATTCGGTCCCATGGCCCTGCCGCGTCATTCCCTCTCTGCAGGAAGCGCCGGCGACCGCATCTATCTGCCCGGCGGAAGCCCCAAGCGGGGTGGTGCAGAGATCATCGACAAGGTGGATACGTTCCGGTTCAAGTGATCGTGCACTGCATGGGCGTGCGCGTTCCCTCTCCCGCCTGTGGGAGAGGGTCAGGGTGAGGGCGCTGCGGTTCTCAACGCCGGTGAGATTGAAGAGCACGCCGACCCCTCATCCTCACCTTCTCCCCACCTGCGGCGGGGAGAAGGGGGCGGAACCGTCGCGGCTCACGTCTGACATCCGCCACGCATCAGGCTTCGTGCGATCCAGGAACTGCCTCCAAAAGCAAAGGGCCCGGCAATGCCGGGCCCTAGCAGGATGGATGATCGTATCGCTCAGTAGCGGGCGACGACCGGGCCGGCCGGGCCGCCGAAGCGGTAGGTGATGCCGACGCCGATGATCCACGGATCGATGCGCAGCTTGCCGGTGATGCGGGTGGTGTTGAGCAGCGTGGCGTCAAAGCTCGGGCGCAGCCACAGCTTCTTGACGTCGAAGTTCAGGCCCCAGTTGGCGTTGAGCATGTAGTCAAAACCAGCCTGCAGGGCGAAGCCCGGAGCAGACTTGACGTTCAGCGCGGTGACAGTGCCGCCACCCGGCTTCTGGTCGAGGAAGAAGGTGTAGTTCACACCAGCGCCGACGTAGGGCTTGAAGGCGCCGAGATCGGTGAAGTGATACTGCAGGGTGAGGGTCGGGGGCAGGAGCAGGGTCTTGCCGACCGGGACGCCCGCGATGGCGGCGGTGCCGGTCACCTTGTGCGGAGTCACACCGAGGATGAGCTCAGCAGCGATGTTCTTCGTGAAGAAATAGCTGATGTCGAGCTCGGGAACATAGGATGTGTTGATCTTGCCGTTCGCGGTCGGGACCTGGTCGATCGAGAGCTTGGCATCCGGCACGACGGCGAGCGCGCGCACGCGGATCATCCACGGGCTGGGAGCCTCATAGGCAACCGGTGCGACGGCAGGACCCTTGGTCGAGGGAAGGTCGGCGGCGAGAGCCGGAGCGGCAGCGGCCACTGCGGCGAAGGCGAGGGTGAACTTGCGGAACATCGGGACAGCCCTTTTTGCTTTTGATTGAATGCACACACATCCATGTGAACCCTGAGCCCCAGGCGTTGCGTTTGGAATTGACCTGAATCAACCCCAGGTGCGCCCACAGCAAACAGCGGCTCAGCTGTGGCGGGAAGGTGACAGAGTCGGGGTGGCGAATACAATGTTATACGCCAGCAAAAATTACGTTCTTTCTGAGTGTTGCGTGATCGCGACAGACAATCAGTGGGCTGCGGATTCTCGCAGTCGCGAGCCGGTTGCCTTCCGGAGGCCGTGGCTTTAATCGATCTGTATCGACGGCATTGCGCCGTCCTCCCTTGAAGGCCGCTCCCTTGCTGCGCAACGAACCCGAGATCACCCCGGAACTCGTGGCCGAACACGGCCTGAAGCCCGACGAATATGAGCGCATTCTCAAGCTCATAGGTCGCGAGCCGACATTTACAGAACTCGGTATCTTCTCGGCCATGTGGAACGAGCACTGTTCCTACAAGTCGTCGCGGCTGCATCTGCGCAAGCTTCCCACCAAGGCACCATGGGTCATCCAGGGCCCGGGCGAGAACGCGGGGGTCATCGACATCGGCGATGGTCTGGCCTGCGTCTTCAAGATGGAGAGCCACAACCACCCCTCCTTCATCGAGCCCTATCAGGGTGCCGCGACGGGCGTGGGCGGTATCCTGCGCGACGTCTTCACCATGGGCGCGCGTCCGGTGGCCTGCCTCAACCTGCTGCGCTTTGGCGCGCCCGAGCATCCCAGGACCCGGCACCTTGTGTCGGGTGTGGTCGCGGGCATCGGCGGCTATGGCAACTCCTTCGGCGTGCCGACGGTCGGCGGCTCGGTGAATTTCCACACGCGCTATGACGGCAACATTCTCGTCAACGCCATGGCAGTGGGCCTCGCCCGCGCCGATTCGATCTTCTATGCCAAGGCGACC
>CAISZN010000103.1 GCA_903889985.1 uncultured Hyphomicrobiales bacterium
CCGGCTTCGCAGTGGTGACATCATGAAGCAGGACCTGACACTCACGGTGAACGGCGTCAGCCATGCCAGGGCAGTGGAGCCGCGCGTGAACCTCGGCGATTTCCTGCGCCATGATCTTGGCCTCACGGGAACGCATCTGGGCTGCGAGCACGGGGTCTGCGGCGCCTGCACGGTCCTTGTGGATGGAACAAGCCTGCGCAGCTGCCTGATGTTTGCCGTGCAGGCCGAGGGTTGCCAGGTCACCACGATTGAAGGGCTTTCAGACGCACATTCGCCTCTGCATCCCATTCAGCAGGCGTTTCGCGACAAGCATGCGCTGCAATGCGGCTTCTGTACGCCGGGCATGCTGCTGACGGTGGTCGAGCTTCTGTCCGAGAATCCAGACCCGACCGAAGACGAGGTTCGCGACGCGATCTCCGGGAACATCTGCCGCTGCACGGGCTACCAGCCGATCGTGGACGCTGCCCTCCATGCCGCAAAGGTTCTCAAGGCGGGAGCACGCTGATGGCCCGCCAGATCGGACTCTCCGTCGAACGCCTCGAAGATCCGGCGCTGCTGCGAGGTCAATCAAAATTCCTCGATGATCTCGAATTGCCGGGTCAGCTGCATGTGGCTTTTCTGCGCAGTCCGCACGCCCATGCGCGGATCACTCACCTCGATGCGACCCGCGCGCGCGCCCTGCCAGGCGTCCATGCCGTGATCACCATGGAAGACTTGGAGCGGGCCATCGGTCGCGTTCGAATGCCGCTGAGTGCCAGTCCGACGAAGGCGACGGCGGCCATCACGCCTTACATCCTGTCCGGAACAGAAGTTGCCTTCGTTGGTGAAGCCATCGCTATGGCCATCGCGGACTCGCGCCATCAGGCTGAAGATGCCGTGGATCTCATCGAAGTCGATTTCGCTCCCCTGCCAGTCATCATGAGCGCCAGGGACGCCGTGCAGGAAACGGCAGCTGTGGTTCGAACGGAGACCGATACCAATATCTTCAACCGCATGCATGTGAACTATGGGGACATCGAGGGCGCTTTTAGCAATGCACCCCATGTGTTTCAGGAAGACATGCTGCAGCATCGCGGATGCGGACATCCAATGGAAACTCGCGGTGTGATCGCCGAGCCGCGCATGGATGGATCCCTGAACGTCTGGTCATCCACGCAGATGCCCCACGACATTCACCAGAGCATTCTTGAAATGCTGGGGCTGGAGGACGATGCGCTGCGGGTGATCACACCAGAAGTAGGCGGCGGCTTTGGTCCAAAATATTGCGCTTACCCTGAAGAACTGGCGGTACCCGCTGCCGCGCGACTACTCGGCCGCACGCTCAAATGGGTGGAAGACCGCCGCGAACATTGCATGACTGCCGTCCAGGAGCGCGATCAATTCTGGTCACTCGAGATCGCTGTCGAGGCCGATGGACGCATCCGTGGCATTCGCGGCTCGCTGATTCATGACCAGGGCGCCTATGCACTCAAGGCAGTGAACCTGCCCTATAACTCTGCAACGGCGGTGCCCGGCCCATATATGGTGCCTGCGCTGGACATGCGCGTCGTCATCGCGTTCACGAACAAGGTGCCAGCGTCTTCCGTGCGCGGCGCGGGATATCCCCAGGCAGCCTTCGCCATGGAACGGCTGATGGATCTGGTCGCGCAACGTCTGGGGCTGGACCGCGCGGAGGTGCGCCGACGCAACCTCATCCCGCCTGAAAAGATGCCCTATACCAAGCCGCTGAAGGCGAGGTCCGGGGCGCCCGTCACCTACGACAGCGGCGACTACGTGGCCTCACAGAAGGAGGCGCTGGATGCGATTGGCTGGGACACGTTCAAGGAGCGCCAACTGGCGGCCCGCAAACAGGGGCACTTCCTTGGTATCGGACTTGCCAATGCTGTGAAGGGCACAGGACGCGGACCCTTTGAATCAGGGACCGTGCGCGTCAATCCCTCGGGGCAGGTTTCGATCTTCACCGGCGCCGCAGCGATGGGGCAAGGCATCAAGACAGCACTGGCCCAGATCTGCGCAGAACAGCTGGGCCTGACCGCGGATAAGGTCACCGTCACATGTGGTGACACGGTTGCTGCCCCGCTGGGGCTGGGTGGCTTCGCCAGCCGTCAACTCGTCACCGCTGGAAACACGGTGCTGCTTGCTGCGACCGAAGTCGCCCAGAAAGCCAAGAAACTCGCGAGTCATATGCTCGAGGCCGACATCGAGGATCTCGAACTGGTGGACGGCAAGGTCAAGGTGAAGGGCTCTGATATCGCCATCACGCTGGGAGAGCTGGCGCGCGTGCTCCGCGGTTCGCCCGGCTATGCCTTCCCTCCGGGGCTGGATCCCTCCCTTCAGTCCGACACCAAGTGGCAGACCGAAGCACTGGCCTATTCAAACACCACGCATGTTGCTGAGGTGGAGGTGGATGTCGATCTCGCTCATGTGAGGATCCTGCGCTATGTCGCCCTGCAAGACGTGGGCGTGCGCGTCAATCCGATGATCGTCGAGGGGCAGATCATCGGCGGCATCGTCCACGGCATCGGCAATGCTCTGTTCGAGCAGATGATCTATGATGAAGACGGTCAGCCGCTGACCACGACCTTCGCAGACTACCTGCTGCCCACGTCACCCGAGCTGCCGCGTTTCGAGACGCTGTATCGCGAAACCCCCTCCCCGCTGAATCCGCTGGGTGCAAAGGGCGTGGGCGAGGTGGGGACAATTCCTGTCGCAGCAGCAATCATCTCGGCGATCGAG
>CAISZN010000104.1 GCA_903889985.1 uncultured Hyphomicrobiales bacterium
CACATTGGTCTGCGTTGGCCCGGTGACGACCTGGTCGCCGAGGGCTGCGAAGTAGGAGTGTGCATCATTATTGTCGAGTGCGTGCTGGCTGTCGATGCCGGCAGCACGCGCCCGCTCAAGCGTGTCAGGTGAGATGACAGCGCCCGCGACCTCCGCAGCGCCATCCACGCCATCGGTGTCTGCTGCAAGGGCGTGAATGGCTCCGGCTCCCTTCAGGGCGAGTGCGAGGGCGAGCAGGAACTCCACATTGCGTCCGCCCGTCCCCTTGCCACGCAGGGTGACAGTCGTTTCGCCTCCCGAGAGCAGCACGCAGGGGTGGGGCAGGGGATCGCCATAGTCGGCAACCGACTGGGCCATGCCGGCGAAGGCTTTCGCGATTTCGCGGGACTCCCCTTCGATGCGATCGCCCAGGATGAGAGGTGTCACGCCTGCGCGCCGCGCCACCTCGGCGGCCGCATGCAAGGCCATGCGTGGCTGGGCGATAATCCTGGCCTGCGCCCGAGCCAGTCGCGAATCCCCCGGCTTGATGGTCTCGCCTGCTCCATCCAGCAGCCTGCAGGCCGCAGGAGGCAGCTTGATGCCGTATCGTGCGACAATGGCGCGGGCATCCGCGAAGGTGGTTGGATCGGCGACCGTCGGCCCGGAGGCGATATCGGGCAATGCGTCTCCCGGCACGTCGGAAATGACAAGTGTCAGAACCTCTGCAGGATAGGCGGCTGCGGCAAGCCGCCCGCCCTTGATGCCGGAGAGGTGGCGCCGCACCACGTTCATCTCGCCGATCGCCGCCCCACTCGCCAACAATGCCCGATTGATCGCCTGCTTGTCGTCAAGGGTCAGCCCCTCGCCCGGCAGGCACAGCAGGGCCGAGCCGCCGCCCGAGATCAGGCACAGGACGAGGTCGTCCGGCGTGAGGCCCGACACGGTCGCACGGATGCGCTGCGCCGCGGTCACCGAGCGGACATCGGGCACCGGATGGGAGGCCTCGATGATCTCGATGTGCCGGCAGGGCACGCCATAGCCATCGCGGGTGACGACGAGCCCGCTGAGCGGACCGCGCCAGTTGGCTTCCACCGCTGCAGCCATGGCGGCGGAGGCCTTGCCTGCACCTACGACAATGAGACGCCCGCGCGGGGGCTCCGGCAGATGCCGGGGCGCGCAAAGGGAAGGTTGCGCCGATGCCACGGCTGCGTCGAACATCTCGCGCAGCAGGGCCTGCGGATTTGGGGCTGCAGCGGTCAGGCCGAGGGCTCCTGCGCGCGGTAGGCGGCGATGATCTCCTCGCCGGTGGCAAACCAGACCTTGTCGTGGGAGGCGATGTAGCCCAGCGCCCGGTCGAGATATTTGATGCGATGGGCCGCGCCGATCAGGAATGGATGCAGCGCAATGCCAAGCACACGTCCGTTCTGGGCACCCTCCGCATAGAGCGTGTCGAAGCTGTCACAGATGCGCCGCTCGAAATCCGTGATGCTGATGCTCGGATTGTTGAATAGCGGCATGTCATTGAGTTCGAGCGAATATGGGATCGTATAGAGCCCGTTGTTCATCTTGAACGGCAGGTCGTCGCTGACCCAGTCGGCGACATATTCGGCGCCCGCTTCCTTCAGCAGGTCGAGTGTGTTCCATGTCTCGGTGAGACCCGGCCCGAGCCAGCCCTTCATTTTCTGCCCGACACCCTCGATGAGGGCGCGCGTTTCAAGGACGGTC
>CAISZN010000105.1 GCA_903889985.1 uncultured Hyphomicrobiales bacterium
GCATGCATCAGGCTGACGAGCCCGCCAAAGCCCAGCACGAAATTCAGCGAGCTTGCAACAATGGCGAAGATCACCGCGCGGGTGAACAGCCGCACGATGAAGGGATTGTCGAGCAGGCTCGACAGGGTTGGCACGAGCGCCAGCAGCCCGAGCATCAGCAGGATCGGCCAGGCGCCAATCAGTCCCTTTGTCGGGCTCGGTGCAGAAGATATCGTCGCAGGATCAGCCATGGACGGGAAACAATCCCTTCGGGCGCCAGGCGAGGATCACCGCCATGAGCATGAAGATCACCATGCTGCCAAGAGCCGGTGGAAGAAGAACGCGGCCAAACGTATCGACGATGCCTATCATCAGTGCTGCAACAAAGGCGCCACGGATTGAACCGATACCACCAATGACGGTCACCACAAGCGCGAGGATGAGGATCGGCTCGCCCATGCCGACCTGAACCGCCGAGATCGGCCCCGCCATCAGCCCGGCCAGTCCAGCCAGCGCTGCGCCCACGGCGAAGACGAGCGAAAAGACAAGTTGCACATCAACGCCAAGCGCGGACGCCATGGCGCGGTTGGACGCGCCGGCACGGATCCACATGCCGATGCGCGTATGCACGACGACCGCATAAAGGCCGAGCGCCACAAGAAGGCCCACCGCCAGAATGGCAAGGCGAAAGGCCGGATAATAGACGCCGTCAATCAGATGAACGGAACCAGACAGCGGCTCGGGCACGCGCAATGGCACGGGGACAACACCCCAGACCATGCGCACAAGGTCATTAAAGACGAGGATCAGGCCAAAGGTCACCAGCACCTGGTCAAGATGCGTGCGGGTATAGAAACGCCGCAGCACGATCCGCTCCATCAGCAACCCCAAGAGGGCCGTGGCGGGAAGGGCCAGCAGCACCGCAATGAGGAAGTTGTCGGTCAGGCGCAGGAAGGTCGCGGCGAAAAACGCACCTGCCATATAGAGCGAGCCATGGGCGAGGTTGATCAGGTTCATGATGCCGAAGACCAACGTCAGGCCGGCCGACATCAGGAACAGCATCACACCGAGCTGCACGCCGTTGAGGGACTGTTCGACGAAGAGGCTGAACGTCATGCTGCTTCCGGATCGGGACGTGGGAGGCCAGCGCAATCGCTGGCCTCCAGCTGGTCTGGCCTCAGGGCGCCGGCATCTTGCAGTCGCCGGAATAAGCGTCCGTCAAGTCGCTCATGATGGTCTGGCGCAGGGCCGAGACATAACGGCCCTTGGCGTCCTTCTCGACCTGAACGAGATAGTAGCTCTGAACCGGGAAGTGGTTCTCCTTGAGGCGGAAGTTCGGGCCACGCACGGAGTCGAACTTCACGGTCTCAAGCGCCTTCTGGAAGGCAGCCTTGTCCTCTACCTTGCCGCCGATGGAGTCGAGCGCCGCACCGATCAGGCGGCCAGTATCATAGGCCATGGCCGCGTAGGGCGAGGGAATGCGGTTGTATTCCGTCTCGAAATCAGCGGCGAAGCGCTTGCTGGCCGGGTAATCGAGAAATTCGCTCCACAGGGCGCCGGTGAACATGCCAACGGCTGATTCGCCAACAGCGGGCAGGATCGTTTGATCGACCACGCCAGCACCTGCAAAGAGGGGGATCTGATCCTTCAGGCCGGCCTGTGTATATTGCTTGATGAAGTTGATGCCCATGCCGCCGGGATAGAAAACGAGCACGGCTTCCGGCTTTGTCGCGCGGATCTGGGCGATCTCGGCCGAGTAATCGAGCTGGCCCATGGTCGTGTAGACCTCGCCCGCGACTTCGCCCTTATAATAGCGCTTTACGCCCGTGAGCATATCCTTGCCGGCGGGATAATTGGGCGCCATCAGATAGACGCGCTTCAGGCCCCTGTCCTGCAGATACTTGCCGATGCCCTCGTAGTTCGCATCGTTCTGGAAGGCGGCCGCAAAGAAGTGCGGATGGCACTGCTTGCCGGCAATGATGGAAGGACCGGCATTGGTGGAGATATAGAAGGCGCCCGAGTCGAGCACCGGCTTCACCACGGCAAGCAGCACGTTGGAGAAATTGATGCCGGTGACAATCTGCACGCGGTCGCTTTCGAGCATCTTGTCGACAACCTGGCGTCCAACGTCAGGCTTCACCTGATCGTCGCCCCAGACCACTTCAACCGGGCGGCCGCCAAACTTGTTGCCCGCATGCTTGAGGGCGAGCTTGAAGCCATCGGAGAGATCGCGGCCGAGAACGCCTTCAGGCCCCGACATGCTGGAAATGAAGCCGATCTTGATCGGCGACTGGGCAACAGCCTGTCCGCCCCCCAGAGCAATGACGCAGGTCGCAGCTGCTGCCGCCAGACGGAATGCTGATCTCATGACTGACCTCCCCGGAAGGACATCCCCATCGCCTGGAGCGCGGGTGATGCAAGCTCTTAGCGCAGTTGACCTCAAGCCGTCATCCCGTGGAAGTCAAACTACCACCAACTTCCGTCCTGCATTCGCAGGATCGTGACCGGCACCCTCATTTGATAAGCTCTCCGACCCGGTCAATCACAGCCCTGGGGGTCGCATAGAGACGCCCGACGATGTCAGCCAGGTGCTGCCCGGACGAAGGTTCGAGCACAAGCTTCTGGCGCTCCGCATCGGCGGCGAATTCAGGATCCTTCATGGTCGCCTCGAAAGCCGCCCTCAGGATCGCCATGCGCTCTTCAGGCAGGCCGGGGGGCGCGATGAAGGGTCGCCCAATGCCCATTCCCGAATAGAGGAAGGAGAGCGCCTTGCGGTCATCCTCATTTGTTGCCAGATCGAGCACGAAAGGCACGTCCTTGAGTTCAGGATTGGGCGCCTCGCCACCCTGCAAGATCACCTTGAGACGGCCATCGGCCAGCCAGTCGGCATGGCGGCCTTTCACGCTGTCGTAGCTTTCGCACATGCCGTCGACTTCGCCGCGCTCCATGGCAAGGAACACATCGGTCGAAGCATGGAAGCCTGAAATCAGGCGGAACTTCATGCCCAGCAGGCGTGACAGGGCCAAGGGATATTCGCGCGAGGCACCACCAGCGCCGACATCGCCGACAATCAGTTCCTGAGACAGAAGATCCTTTGCCGCCTTCACTTTGGCTGTGTGGAAAGCCACGCAAACGCTGTGATCCGTGCCCGGCGTTCCGATCCAGCCGAATTTCGTCGCGTCATATCGAGCGCCTGGCGCATCAGTCAGCGGCCCGACTGCCGCGTCACGCGCAATGAGGCCAATCACCGTGCCATCCTTAGGAGCCACGCTGAACAAATGGTTTGCCGCAGCATAGCTGCCGGCACCGGGCATGTTCTGCACGACGATGGCAGGCTTGCCTTCGATATATCGGTTCATGTGCCGCGCAAGGGTGCGCGCCCACAGATCATATCCGCCCCCCGTCCCGAAGCCGACAATGAGCTGGATGGTCTTGCCTGCATAGAACGGCGTCTGCGCATGGGCCCGTGTCACACAAAGACTTCCTGCCAGCACGGCCATCAGCAGGCCGCGAATTGCCATTCTCATTGCGTTCCTCTCCGTTCTGCGGGTCCAGCCGCAGTTGCACGAGTGCCGCTATAGTGAGACCCTGAAGCGCATCAAATCAAGGGGAGGACACCATGGGACGCGTCCCGGATCTGCAACAACATGAGATGAGCGACTTCCAGAAGCAGGTTGCACAGGAGATCGCCGGACCGCGGGACGGCACCGTGCGCGGGCCCTTCGCTATCTGGCTGCGCACGCCTGAAATCGCTGACAAGGCCAATCAGCTGGGTAACCAGCTGCGCCGGGAAGGCAAGCTCGAAACGCGCCTCTTCGAACTCATGGTGCTGGTGATCGCACGTCACTGGGGCGCGCAATACGAATGGTGGGTTCACGAGAAACATGCTCGCACCCATGGCCTTTCCCATGAGGTGATCGAGGCGATCCGCCATCGCAGAACACCGACATTTGAGAAAGCGGACGAGCAGCTCATATACGACATGACAAGCGAGCTCGTGGAGAGCAGGAAGCTGAGCGATGCTACCTATCAGCGCGCACTCAAGGCGCTTGGCCTTGAACTCCTCATCGAGACTATTTCGTCGACCGGTTTCTATACGATGGTCGCGATGATGCTGAATGCCTTCGATGGCCCGGTGCCAACCGGCGAACGGCCTTTGCCCGAATGACGAAGCGCGTCATGTTTATTGATGCAACGGGTGGTCTTTCACGACCCTGACTGGTCTTCGGCCTTACGGGAACACGACGAATTGAATCGTCGGAAGAACAGCGCACGGTCCCTGCACAACCAGGTCCGGTGCTTTAGCTAGTGGAGGCGTGGTGAATTGGCGACGCGGTTGCGGTCGGCCGTGATGACTTTCACATCCTTCTGCTGCCCGTCGCGCAGGATCGACAGCCTTGCCTCCACACCGGCATTCCCGAGCTTCCAGAGGCGCTTGTAGAAATTCGCCAGAGTCACGACCGGCTTGCCCTCGACGGCAAGGACAACGTCCCCCACACGCAGATCAGCCTTCTTGCCTGGCCCACGATCCGTAATGCCCATCAAGATGACCCGGTCCTCGACCTCGGTCGCATAGACGCCAAGCCAGGGACGCGGTGGCCGATTGGGCTGGCCAAGTGTGATCAGATCCTCAAGTACTGGCTTCAGGAGATTGATCGGCACGCTCATGTTGATGTTTTCGGTGATGCCCTTGCCACGGGATTGTTCAAGTTGCAGGGATCCGATGCCAAGCAGCTCACCCTGCGCACCGATCACTGCCGTGCCTCCCCAGTTGGGATGCGAAGGGGCCGTGAAGATCGCGTCGTCTACGAGGTATTCCCAGTAGCCGGCGAACTGCTGGCGAGCCACCACACGGGCCGCGACCGAACGCTGCCGGCCACCGCCCCCGGCGACGACCATGCGCTCCCCAAGCTGCGCCATATCTGAATCACCAAGGGGCATGGCGGGAACGTCCAGACGCCCAAGCGCCTGCAACACGGCAAATCCAGTCGTCTGATCGATTCCCATGACATGAGCAGGTACGACCCTGCCATCGCCGGTGCGCAGCCAGATCGAATCCGCTTCATTGACGAGATAACCAATGGTCAGCACGATCCCCGTATCGCGGATCAGCACCGCATTGCCGGCCCGTTCCGTGCCAAGCGTCGCAGCAGAGAAAGCGGTTTCAGGCACCGTCGAGCTGATGTGGAGCACGCTGGCAAGCGCGGCATCCAGATCAAAGTCGCAGTCTTTGAGCTTGGGCTGCAGAACGACGGGAACCTTCCATTCACTGGACGGCATGTCTCAACCTCTCTGCCTGCGGGAACGCCCGGCCCCATATCATAGCGCCCGAGACGCGCCCGACAAGCACGTGGTTGGAGAGAGACTGCAGCAGGGCGGGCCTCCCCCGCGAGGCGGAGGAAGCCTTGTGCGTTCAGCGGCGACGAGCCCAGAGGCCGCGACCGATTTTCACGACTTCATTGGCGACGGTCAGGCGATTGAGGGCCTGAACGATCGAAACATCCGGATCGCCGGCGATGAATCGATAGCCGCTGGACAGCAACGCACTCTTGATTTCGGCATTGCGCGCGGGACGACCGAAGCTGTCGAGTGCGCTCTTCACCGCTTCGGCTACCCGAGGCTGGGTCCTTCGGCGCGGTATAAAGTCGATGACGGTACGATCTGAAAGAACCCCGGCCCCGGAAGGCTCTGACATCATCTGCTCGATGGCAGCGATGGCCACGTCGAGTTCCCGGCGCTTACGCCAGAGTTCGTCAAGCACCTTCCGGTAGGGATCACCGGAGCCGGGCTGAAGCTCTGCC